>NZ_LGUG01000004.1:2232337-2532337 GCF_001274715.1 Aneurinibacillus migulanus
TTGGAGAAAAAAGATAAACTGTTGAGTGAGCTTCAGCTTCAATTGCAGGAAAAAGTAGAGCAGTATGAAGCGAAAGAAAACGATACACAAGCCGAATTGGAGAAAAAAGATAAACTGTTGAGTGAGCTCCAGCTTCAATTGCAGGAAAAAGTAGAGCAGCATGAAGCAGAGAAAAAGAAATGGCAGGAGCATATCGTCAAGCTGGAGGAAGAGACAGAGGAAAAACAACGCCAGCACCAGGAACAAGTTCAATCCATTGAAGAACAATTGGCTGAAGTACAGACAAATATGAGTGAAAAGGCACAAACAATTGAGTTATTAGAAAAGCAAGTTACAGAGCTTACAGCAATTCCGACAAAACAGCCACCAAACACGCCGAGAGTGAACGCTACGGGTAAACCATGGTTTATGCGGGTATTGGAAGAGCAAAGTTCGATCAGCAAGACAAGGCCACCGGCAGCCATGCCGTTTGACGTAAGGAGTCGGCAAACAAATGTGGGGGATTTTAGAAGGCTACAATCCATGGCGGGAGACAGCCAGCCGCGGCCTGCCCAGGGAAATCAGGCAAACTTCAACGCACTACAGCCTATGGCAGGGACCAACCAGCCACGACCTGCCCAGGGAAATCAGGCAAACTTCAACGCGTTGCAATCTATGGCAGCGGATGGTCAGCCACGACCTGCCCAGGGAAATCAGGCAAACTTCAACGCGCTGCAATCTATGGCAGCGGACGGCCAGCCACGACCTGCTCAGGGAAATCAGGCAAACTTCAATGCGCTACAATCTATGGCAGCGGACGGCCAGCCACGACCTGCCCAGGGAAATCAGGTAAACTTCAATGCGCTGCAATCTATGGCAGCGGATGGTCACCCACAACCTGCCCAGGGAAATCAGGCAAACTTCAATGCGCTGCAATCTATGGCAGCGGACGGCCAGCCACGACCTGCCCATGGAAATCAGGTAAACTTTAACGCGTTGCAATCTATGGCAGCGGATGGCCAGCCACGACCTGCCCAGGGAAATCAGGTAAACTTTAACGCGCTGCAATCTATGGCAATGGACAGTCAACCACAGTCTGCCCAGGAAAATCAGGTAAACTATGCTATGCCGAACGTTTCCCATTCTTCTGAAGGGGAAGGATGGTCCAATCAAGAAATACCGAACCAATATGAATCAAGCAGAATACTCGGTGCAGGGGACAATACACCGATGAACCAATTGCCTTCGGAATATACCGATGCCGGACACGTTATAAAAAAAAACATGAATCCGATAAAGAGGGAGGAGTAAAAAGTTCCGCTTTCTTCTACATTCATGAAGTAGTATATGAAGAGATGATCGCTTATTGTAGGCAGGGTCTCCCGAATGAAGCGTGTGGGCTGATCTCTGGCCCGGCAGGAACCGACACTGGACATACGCTGTGGAAACTTCCGAATGAAGCAAAGCAAAAAAATCGTTTTCTATTATCAGAAGATACCGTAGCGGAAGCTTTGGAGGAGATAAGGAGGAAAGGAGATCAACTGACGGGCATTTTCCATTCTCATCCTACAAAAGTGGCATACCCTTCAGCAATGGATATCGCTTGCAATCCATATCCAGGTGTTGCCTATATTATTATATCGTTTACAGATTCTCCCCCCGACGTACGGTGTTTTACAATGAAAGATAACAAGCTGCAACAGCTGGACATCGTACTTTTTCGGAATAAGTGAGAGGAGGGTAAGGAGGTTTTCTGTTTTTTTAAAGAGAAAGCCTCTTTTTTATTCCATACTATACCAGATTCGTACGGCAAGCATATTGTGTTAGTAGGACTAGCAGAAAGGGGGAGGTGCTGGATGAACACCCGTAGATATTGGGTAAGTCCGGGAAATTATCCCGGTAAAAATAACGGAAAAAGCATGACTGTCAGACCGGGAAATAATACGTTCGGACTTTACGGTTCTTCACAACATACACCAGCTGCAAAAAAAGGCGGATGCGCTTGCGGCGGGCCGAAGATAGTGAAAGGAAAATAAACATCCTTCCGAACGTATTATTTGAAAAACTCGCGAGGCGTGTGGCACGGCGGGCGAAAAAACCGAGCGGCAATGCCCGCGAGTTTTCCTGTTTTCTGGACAAGCCTTTATACAGCGAAAAGAAGGACAAAAATGGGCAAACGCTTCATGACAGGAGCGGAAGCGCTTATTTGCTAGAATCATAGAATATAGTAAACTATCTTTTCAAAGATGCGGGTGGGGACCAGTATCGAAGATGAGGTAGGATATGTGAAAGCCTCCACTAATGGAAGTTTCACTTTATAAAGCTCCCCGGTATCGCACTGAGGAGCTTTACTTTTGATAGACCATTCGAACTTGCAAGAGTCGAAATGGGAATGAAAGATTTTGAGAAAAAAAGACGTAAAAATGTGCTGATTTCTTAGGCAAGCGCGGAGTCAACCCTATGCATGTTTAAATATATTATAGTAAACCAAAAAAGGAGATGATAACATTGGCTTGCAGTTCCTGTTTCAATCCATGCTGTTCAGGCTGCGGAGGAAACCGGGTCGTTATTTGCCCCCCTACGTTTTGTCCGCCCGCACCTACACTGCCTGTAGGCGCCGGGTGTAACTTGCTCTGTGAATTACAAGTAAGCGAAAGTGTACCGGTTGCAGCTCCTACTGCTGCTCAACAGCCAATTACTTCGGTAACCATCACCACGGATCAAGTAGGTGATCGTGTACTCTTAGAAGGAACGGTAGAATGGGCACCGGCTGGTATTCTTACATTGCCTATCCTGGCCCTCCCATTGACCCTTAATCTGGGCGTACCAGGAACATTCAGAATCTGGCGGGATGCCATTGGACCGGGTGGCACGAACATTTTTGAAACTACAGATACAAGCTCGCTTCTGAACATTTCTCTTACTTCTCTGGTTCTGCCTCTTACAGCTACTCTTACTTTCAATCCGACAACTACCAATTTCCACTTTGTCGATCAGACTGCACCGCCGGGACCACATACGTACTTCTTAACTGTTGACGTACCAGTGGGTAGCAGTATCGTACCATCAGCGTTTGTCTTTACAGCTCAAGAAATTAATCCTAATCCGCTTATATAGAAAGCAAAAGAGGACTATAGCAAAGCTCTCTGTCAGTAGCTGCTGGCGGAGAGTTTTTTCTTTTAAGATGGATAACGAAGATTCCCCTGCCCTGCATTTATAGGGAGGGGAGAAAGTGCCGCTCTTTATATACATATGCTTATTTTTCGCTTTTTTTGGGGCTCCATATAAAATTTCTAAATTCATCTTCCAGTCCTTTTTTCACAATAAAACTTCTCATAAGGAAATATACATCAATGGTTTCTTGCATACGTTCTTGTTTTTGTTTTAATAGTTCACGCGATTTTGTGTACAATCCATACAACCTATTGTATCTTTCCCTGTATTCAATCAACACTTTATGTGATTTTATGCATGAATCGAACAGTTCATTGCACTGTTCATGGTAGTCGATCAGTAATTGAACTAACCTTTCGTTAGGATACCCCCTGTATTTTCTTCGTATCGTATTCCGTTCTTTTAACACATCAAAAGGAATCACCTTCCGTTCTTTGTCCACTTTTATCACCCCGCTTTTTACTATTGTATTAATGCGTTGTTTGCCTTGTCTCCACGTTCGTGTAGAGGGGCACACTTTTTCCGTTTTAAGGGGAAAGCAGGAGGGACGTATGAATGATTCGTAGTTGCTTTTCACAAAAAATAGCCGGGAAATTTCTGCCCGGCCTTCATAAGTATGCTATATTTTTGTTTCGATTACAGCAGCCGCTCCTGCGACGGCAAGAATCAGCAAGAAAATAAATGAACCCGGAAAAAACCAATACAGTGCTACTACAAGTATGGAGGACCAGATGCCGACACACCAGTAGCAGCTTAAAAGTTTACCGATCCAGCGACGCAGGCCTGTTCCTTTAACCTCAATTTGCTGGATCATCTGTCCGTTTGCATCTTCTTCATGTGTTGTCGTTAAAAAGGGAGTCCGGATAAACGATGCGATCTCATCAAATACGATGAAGTGCGTAAGGCGGAACGAAGCAAGCACGAGAACGACAAGATGAAGCCATGAAAGCTCAGGCAAGCAGTCTCCTCCTTTTCTGAAAATAATTTACTTTTTAGTTGATGCTGTATTTTATGATATTCGCCTTCGGAAAATGAGGAAGAAAAAAACACTTTTTCAATTGTGTGGGCTAGGTCTGGGTAGCTTGATGGGCAGGAATACATTTTCTAGTAACACATCAAACCGTTGGAAAATACCATGAAAAGGAGGGCCATATTAGGATTAAGGATATGACACAGAATGGGGGATATGGATGAATACAAAAAAAGCAAAAATAAGTCTGTGTATGATTGTTAAGGATGAAGAACGGTATTTGCCTGCCTGTTTAGAGAGCGTTCGGACGTTCGTCCATGAAATCATTATCGTAGACACTGGCTCTAAAGATCGAACTGTTAAGATTGCTAAAAAATATGGTGCCAAAGTATTTCACATACCTTGGGAGGACGACTTTTCCAAGGCGCGTAATGTATCACTAGAGAAAGCTACAGGGGACTGGATTCTTCATTTGGATGCGGATGAACAGTTCGAACAAGAAGATAAAGCAAAAATTTTGTCACTCGTTCAATCAGGAACAGCAGAAGGATATCTTTTTCAAATTATTAATTACAATTTTGAATCCACCGGAGATGTATGTGTGTTTCCCAGCTTACGGTTATGGAGAAACAAGCCCGAATACCGCTTTACCGGCGCACTTCATGAACAAATTTCTTTGTCTATTATTGAGCATACTACAGCCGATAGTTTATCGAGCACACCCATTCGTATTCATCATTATGGATATGCAGAAGCTGTCATGAAAGAAAAACGAAAAACGGAACGCAATATAAAAATTGCTGAATCAGAGGTAAAAAAACATCCGGGAAATGGATTCTATCATTATAATCTTGGTACGGAATATTTAAGGTTAAACCGATATCAGGAGGCAACTCAACAATTTCAGCTTGCGTGGGAACATTCGCGAGGAGTTCAAGAGGTCTGGGTAGCCAGCTTGTTTAAGAACTATACCAATGCGCTTCTTGTCATGCGGAAATTTCCCGAAGCGATTCATCTTCTGAATAAGGGGATACAACTTTTCCCCAATTTTGCGGACTTAACTTATCTTAAAGCAGTTTGCTACTTTGAATTAGGTCAATACCATCAAGCGGCAAATTTATTTCAACAGTGTCTAATGTTGGGAGCGTCTCCAACGCCCCAGTACCCCAGTAATAAAGCATTAAGCAATGAAAAAGCGCATTATGCTTTAGCCCTCTCCTACGGAAAAATGAATCGAATCGATGAGGCGGTCCATCATTTTCAACAAGCCTATTTATGCAACCGAAATTTCACAGAGTCTCTTCATCAATTGTTTCCCTTGCTTTGCAAGAAGGATTCGGTGGAACAGGCAAAAGCAAAGTTGCATGAGCTTGTTCAACCTACCCGGATAGAAGAATATATTTTGCTGGCAAAAATTTTTATGACGTGGTACCAATATCCTGCAGCTAAACATTATTTTTTGGAAGCAGAGCGGGTAGAGCCGAATAATCAGCAGATTTTTTATTTCGCGGGAATTTGCTCGTTGCGTGAAGGAAATTATGCCCAGGCTGTTTACTGGTTTAAGCGCCTTGATAAAGCGTCCCCTAATTATGACGTAGCACAGCTTTTTCTTTATTATTGCTATACAGCTATGGATCAGCAAGAAGCCGCTTTTCATTTACTGAGCGGTATTGAGAAGAATGAATCGTTTTTGCGTGCACTTGCAAAAGTGTATTTAGAGGAAGCTGCCCTCTTACTCCAGGAAGGGCTATTTTATCATCCTGATTCTAGCATCATTAGCCCAAAACAGCTACATCAAATTCGGGAGGTGATGTCCCTTGCCTAAGTTAAGTTTATGCATGCTTATTAGAAATGAAGAGGATTGGATTGCCCGTTGTTTAAATAGCGTAAAAGATATAGTGGATGAAATGATTATTGTCGATATAGGCTCGTCTGATCGTACAGCAGAGATTTGCCAATCGCTCGGGGTACACGTGCTGCCCTTTTCCTGGAACGGAAGTTTCTCCGATGCTCGCAACTTCGGTCTTGAACACACAACAGGAGACTGGATTCTCTGGTTGAATGCCGATGAAGAGCTTGATGGAAACGATCGTAATAGGCTGCGTTCAAGTTTGGATAAAAAAGAATACCTTGCTTTTTCCCTGCCTGTAAGTACGTACTATGGTGAAAGTCCCGTCCCACAACATACAATTCAGACATCCCGTATTCGACTATTTCAAAATCACAAAAATTATCGTTTTATCCATCCAATACACGAAAGCTTGAGTATTGAAGAAGGAGAGAAGGAACAGAAGATTGGCTTTCTCGATATAAAAATCCATCAGTACGGACACTTGAGTAGCAGTATAGAGAAAAAGAAAAAGAAGATGGGCTCGCGTTTTACTGAGGATATTGAACGCACGTTTTTCCCGCTTTTCCAATCGCTCGTTACGAAGCGAAATTATGCTACATCATTTCACTTACTCGAAGAACTAGAAGATATCGGTTTGCCGAGCGATTTGATGAGCTGTATGAAAGGATGGACTTTCATGGCGATTGGGCTGTCTTCGAAAGCGCAGGCACTACTTTCTAATGTGTCAAGTTCAAGCCTGTATTATCTTCCAGCGTTAGAAGCATTGTGTGCACTTGCATGGATTGAAGAGAAATTTGATGAAGCCGATATGTATGTCAAGCAGATAGAAGCGATTGCAGGCCATGATAAAAGAGCAGCTACTTTCCGTCTGCTTCATCAAATATTCACAGAAAATCGCATGGACGATATGAAAGAAATGAATATGGCAGTTGTACATGAAGTGCTTTGTAAACTGTTTGAACTTAAAGGAAAAAAGCAACTTGAACAGCTTTCCATATTTGCGCATGAGACAGAAAATGCAGCCTTAGAGAAAAGAATAATCGAATTGGCAGGCGAATTCGGTTATATTCCTATGAATACACCTTCTGAGGAAAATCTGCAAGAGAGTCCTCTATCATATGTTGAACACGTACTTTCGCAACAAAATGTTCCAAAAGCAAGAAATCTTTATAAACAAATCCTGCATCATTCCCCTCTTCAAGAGGACATCCGCAGCAAACTAGCAGCCATCACTCTCCTTGAGTTAAAGCAGTTGTTATCAACTAGGACGCACCACCATTCCAATTTAAATAATCTGTATCAGGCAGTTGCCGATCTCCAGTCTACATTCGAGATTCCGTTTCATAAATCGTAAAAGATAGGCAATCACACATGAATGTTTTGGAACATACCATGAGTAAATAAAATACTGGAGGTGTGTGCTTTGAATCCAAATACGTTTAAAATCAACTGGGTAGGATCGCAATGTATCGACCATAGCCTGGCTTTGGTAAATCGAGAAATATGTAAAAGACTTATAGCTGAAAATAAGTTTGATATTGGGATTATTCCTTATGAAGAAGATCCTCATTTTGTTATAAGCAAAGAAATAGAGCCGATTAAGGAAAGATATACTGCCGCAAGTAGCCAGGCACATATAACGGTAAGGCATCAGTGGCCGCCCGATTTTACCGGGCCGAATAGCAATCGATGGATTTTGATGCAGCCATGGGAATTTGGCTCGATTCCACGGAAATGGTACATTCCTATGAAATATTGGGTGGATGAAATTTGGGTTTATAGTACGTACAATAAGGAATGCTATGTACGCTCCGGAATACCGGAGAGCAAAATCAAAGTGATTCCGCTTGGTGTCGATGAAAATAAGTTCCACAATAATGTAGAGCCAATTGCTCTAAATACGAATAAATCCTTTAAGTTTTTATTCGTTGGCGGAACGATTGCACGTAAAGGGATCGATGTATTGTTGCAAGCATATCTGGATGAATTTACACAGGAAGACGATGTTTGTTTGGTGATTAAAGATTTTGGAACAGATTCTTCCTATAAAGGAAGGAACTTTGGAGAGATTATTCAACAAATACAATCGAATAAAAACAATCCTGAGATTTTATATATGAACCATCATTTATCTACTGATGAGTTGGCAGGCTTATATAGAGCATGTGATTGTTTAGCCCATCCTTACCGCGGCGAGGGATTTGGGCTGCCCATTATTGAAGCAATGGCTTGCGGTACGCCTGCAATCGTTCCTTCTTTAGGACCAAGTAAAGACTTCTGCCAGGAAGATACCACTTTTTTTATTTCGAGTCAGCAAGAAAGATTGGTAGACAAAAAAATTAGTGAAATGGAAACCGTTGATTTTCCGTGGTGGCTGAAAATTGACAAAAACGAATTGCAAAGAAAAATGAGATTTGCATACGAAAATCCGGATATAGTACAGCAAAAAGGACAAAAGGCAAGTCGAGAAATTCTTTCTACATTTACTTGGAACCGCAGTGCCCTATTAGTTTCCGAACGGTTGCAGGAAATGCTTACCGAGGAGCAAACGACAAGATTAAACGCTCAAGAAATCATCAATGAAGAAATCAAAAAGGGAATAGAGTTATACCAACAAAATTTAGCAAATGAAGCGTTAGGTATTTTTTTACGTGTCCTTGATGTATATCCGACTTCAACTCATGCAAGGTATTATGCTGCTGGTGCTTATTTGCAGAAAAAGGAAATGAACGAGGCGCTTGAACATTTTGTTTTTATCTCTAACACGATGCACCGGCAATCTGAATCTTTTCAGGCTACGATCTGGAATTACATCGGTATTTGCTATGTAAGTCTGAAGGAATACGATAAGGCAATCGATTCATTTCGCAAAGGAATGAAAGGAGATTCTATAAATCAGTCCGAGGCTATTAATTGTTACCAGGAGATGATGAAGCATTCCGATAAAAAGGAAATATTAGTTGAAGTATATCGTGATTTAGGCATGCATTATTTTGAGATAGGAAATGATTTTCAATCAGAAGAGATGTATACAAAAGCTTTGGAAATCGATGCAAACCGGCAGGATGTTCAACAAAGCCTGCAAAAAGTACAGGAACGGATAATGCGTATAAAAGAAACATATGCAAGCCGCCGTTCGGTATCCGAAGTAAAAGATGTCAAGGAATTGTATCATCGTATCGCCCATAAATTTGAAGGCGGGGAAGAAGTTATACGTCAGCTTCGGGAATATTGGCTGCCTTATTTCCTTCCAGGAGACAAAGTTCTAGATATTGGCTGCGGCAATGGTCTTCTTATGGAGATGTTGAATCGCATCGGTGTTGAAACGGAAGGAATCGATTTTGACAAGGAGAAGGTTGCACAGGGCAGGGCAAAAGGATTGAATATCGAGGAGAAAAGAGCAGAAGATTTTCTGGCCGGGAAAGAGGCTACGTATGATGGCATTTTCATGGGACATATTGTTGAGCACCTTGCTCCCCATGACTTGTTAAATTTATTAATCCAATGTACTAACGCTTTAAAGAATAACGGAAAACTTATTATTCTAACACCAAACATTGCTCATACTCCTGTGCTTGAGAACTTTTGGCTGGATCTGACGCATGTTCGCCCTTACCCGAAGTTATTAATGGAGTCCATTTTAGAAACCTTGGGACTAACAGTAAAAGAGAGCAATTATCAAAACGATAACTATGATTATTATGTCGTCGCGCAAAAGAATGTCCATGAGGTATTATGGCAGTCTCCGATTTATAATGCTTCCGGGTATGCCGAGGAACAGAAATCGATTTTGGATGCATTAAGGCCATTTTCTTTAAAAATAAAAGTTGAACCTGTAGAGCCTCAACAAAAGCCTGAATTAACAAGTAAGGAAATGAAAAATTATTTAGAAGGCCTGCAAAATAACAAATTAGAACAATTGCTTATTCACTATCAAGCAGCTCCTGCTTATTTATTTGCTCCTCCTCGTGCCCCAATCTCCATTGGACGCACGATGTTTGAGACAGACTCACTCCCTCCTGGTTGGGTTGAGAAGATGAATGGATTAACTGAAATATGGGTGCCATCTGAATTTAATAGAGAAACATTTGCGGCGGCAGGCGTGGACAAAGAACGAATCTTTATTTTGCCAGGAACACTTGATGACCAGCTATATAATCCCGAACGGGTCCAACCTTATCCTCTCGAACGTGCAAATTTATTCAACTTTTTGTCGGTATTTGATTGGAGTAAGCGTAAAGGTTGGGATGTACTGCTTAGAGCTTATTTTAAGGAGTTCTCTGCCAACGAAGATGTGTGCTTGATTCTAAAAGTAAGCAAAATGCAGGAAGCAAATGTAAGCCCCTATGAAGAAGTTTTAGAGCAAGTAAAAAAACTGGGATTAAGCAGTGCCCCTTCCGTTCATATCATTGAATCCTATTTTACAGAAGAAGAGATGATTCGATTATATGCTGCTGTGGATGCGTTTGTATTGCCTTCGCGTGGAGAAGGCTGGGGGCGTCCCTATATGGAAGCTATGGCAATGGCTTTGCCTACGATCGGAACGCGCTGGGGAGGACAGACTGCTTTTATGAACGATACAAACAGTTATTTAATTGATATAGAAGGGGTAGTGCCTATTGATCGAAACATCCCATATTTTGGGCAATTTGATGGGCATAAATGGGCTGAGCCGAGCGAGGAGCATTTGAGGCTTTTGATGCGTAGTGTATATGAAAATGCCGAGCAAGCAAAGCAGGTTGGGAAGAGAGCCAGAAAAGAAGTCTTCGCTACATTCTCGAAATCAAAAGTGGCCGAGCGAATGTACCGGAGGATTGACGAGCTTGTTCAGCGTTTTTATAGTTGAGCAAATGAGGAATGCACGAACAAAAATACAAACTAAAGGTTGATAGAAAAGTGAAATTTATTTTGCTTTCCGGTGGATCAGGAAAGAGGTTATGGCCGTTATCCAATGCTTCTCGCGCAAAGCAGTTTTTAAAAATGTTAAAAAATGAAGATGCGGAATTGGAATCCATGATTCAAAGAGTCTGGCGACAATTGCATTGTGTTCAATTAGCAAAGGACACTCATATTGTAACAAACAAAGCGCAAGTTGATATCATTCAAAATCAAATAGGTACCAGGATTCCGCTTATTGTTGAACCGGAGCGACGGGATACATTCCCGGCGATTGCTTTGGCTGCGAGCTATCTTTATTCTTACGCTGAAGTAAGCTTGGACGAAATTATATGCGTATTACCTGTTGATGCTTATGTAGAAAATCGTTTTTTTGAGCGGATGAAGGAGATAGAGAAAACAATAACTGAATCAGGAGCTAATCTTGCTTTAATAGGAGCTTATCCGTCATACCCTTCGGAAAAATACGGTTATATTGTTCCCGTCCATTATAAATCAAGTGAACAAATGTTGCCTTATATGACTGTGCAAAAGTTTATTGAAAAACCTTGCGAGGAAGAGGCACAAAAATTAATTGGGCAAAAAGCGTTATGGAATTGTGGAATATTTGCCTTTACACTCGATTATTTGCTTGGTCTACTGGCTGACAACGGACTTCCTCTGCAATACGAAGAATTGGTAAAACGTTATATGGAACTTCCTTCAAACAGCTTTGATTATGAGGTTGTAGAAAAAGCCGAGCATATTGTGGTTATCCCTTATGAAGGTGAGTGGCGAGACCTCGGTACATGGAATACATTAACGGAAAAGATGGATACGTATGTAATCGGCAAAGGCGTTGTCAGTACTGATTCCAATAATACACATCTAATTAATGAATTGGAAATCCCGGTTGCTATTTTAGGGCTATCAAATATTGTCGTTGTTTCAAGTCCGGACGGAATTTTAGTATCCGATAAATCAGCTAGTCCGCGCATGAAAGAAATCATGAAAAATATCGGGCAACGACCTATGTATGAAGAGAGGCGCTGGGGCTGGTATCGTGTGCTGGATTACAAAAAATTCGAAGATGGGAATGAAGTATTAACCAAAAGACTCAAGGTTCTGGCCGGTAAGAATCTTAGTTATCAAATGCATTTGAAACGCAAGGAAGTGTGGACCATTATTTCAGGAGAAGGTGAATTTATCCTTGACGGAAAATGGTCGCGGGTAAAACAGGGAGATGTACTCCAAATCCCTGTCGGAGCCAGACATGCAGCCAAAGCAACCTCTGATCTCGAATTGATCGAAGTACAGATGGGCAGCGAGCTGATTGAAGAAGATATTGTTCGTCTCTGTATGATATGGGAGGAAATGGAGAAAAGCGTATGAAGCACTTGCTTCATACGCTTTTCTATTTACAGGGCTTTCAAAAGATACGAATGATAAAAGAAAAAAGGAAGAATAGGCAGCGCCTGTATATAAGTGCTGACTTATTCTTCCTCATCCTTTTTATTCTTCCTATCTTTTTTGTTTTCCTGAAGTTTTTTATACTCCTCCATTAGCTGCTGCAGGACTTCATCTGAAACCTCAACAAAATAGTCTAATTCACGCATTGTAATCAAACACTGGCTTCTACCATCGATTGTTGTAAAACGAAACATAATTTTGCCGCCCGGTAGGATATCAGCTACTTCCCATATGAATTTCGTGCCTGTTTTATACCGTTTTCCCCGTCCGTAAATCGGGTGGAAGGGACGAAAATTTTCAACGATCCACATGGTGCCCCTCCTATCTGTTATGCACCCTACGTCGATTCTTCTATAAGTATTACAGTATATGCACGAAGGGTATGAGAAGAAACGAATCGTGTAACACAATTTCTGGATTATAGTTCTAAATTAACCTCACCGTTTTTTCCTCTCTACATAAAATAAAAGATGAACCGGAAAGAAGGAGTGAAATGTGTGTCCCCCATTGAACACATAGATGATAACACTGTATTAACAAAATTGTTAACCTTTGGACCTAGCATCTATTTGGATAAAAGAGATGCTCTACAGAACCTTATTATTCAACATGGGTTTTGGGAAAAAGCAGTAACGGATGTTTTTTTGAGCTTAGTAAAGCCGGGGATGACCGTCTTAGACATTGGTGCTAATTGCGGTTATTATTCTCTTCTGGCTGCCATGTATGTTGGTCCGCATGGAAAAGTTCATGCATTTGAGCCGAGCCCGCTTCATCATGATAATTTGATGAAAAGTATAGCAAAAAACGGGTTTAATCAGATTGAGCTGCATAAAGTCGCATTAACGAATATAGACGGTGAAACAACACTCTATATTTCTAGATTAGGAGGGGCCAGCATCTATAATCCGGGGCTTCCAGGAACAATTGAAGCTAAAGTAAAGACCGTTGTATTCACAGAATATTTCCCGAAACAAAAGGTAGACATTATCAAAATAGACATCGATGGGTCAGAACCACTAATTATGGATGGTTTGTTCCAGCTTATTGATAGTAATGATAACATCCAAATCATCATGGAATATTGCCCGTTCATATGGAGAGGAAGCGGATATCAGCCTCTGCCCATTTTGCAAAGATTTGCGGAGCGCGGTTTCAATTTTCATATCATTCGTCATGACGGTACGCTCGTTCCAGCTACGATCGAGCAACTGGAGACGTATTCAGAACCGGCTCACCTTGATTTAAAAATCGGAAGAAGCATGTAATAAGAGGTGAAGTCTTATGTTAATATCCCAGCTATGCAAAGAGCAGGACTTTGAGGCCGAGTGGTTTACGAACGCTTGCGCACAACTGCAGCATCCTCATATGTATCACCGGAAGTTATGGGAATTCTGCTATATTTATCAGGGGCTTCTTGAGAGAGGGATGCTTGCTCCCGGCAAAAGAGGATTAGGGTTTGGCGTAGGAAAAGAACGGCTTGTATCCGGTTTTGCAGCACAAGGCTGTGAGATTGTGGCAACAGATTTAGATTTTGATAGAGCGAAAGCACAAGGGTGGGTAGACTCAAATCAGCATAGCAATAACCTTGAAGGATTAAATCAATATGGATTGTGTGATGCAGAACAATTCTTTAAATTAGTAACTTTTGAGAATGCTGATATGAACCATATTAGCGATAAATATAATAACGGTTTCGATTTTACATGGTCATCATGCACATTCGAGCACTGCGGTTCCATTGAATTAGGAAAGCAGTTTATTGTGAATCAGATGAAATGTTTACGTCCTGGTGGTGTGGCGATTCATACGACAGAGTTCAACCTATCCTCTAATGATACAACACTCGATCATGGTGTAACCGTGCTTTTTAGAAAACAGGACATTGAATGGATGGTAGAAACATTAAGGGGTGAAGGCCACTCCATTGATATCGATTATTCTGTCGGGGATGGACATATAGAGTCATTTGTAGATGTCCCTCCTTATACAAACCAGTATCATCTTAGATTACAATTAGGTCAATTTGTATCTACTTCAATCGGCCTTATCATAAAAAAAGCGGAGGCGTGAAGATAACAAATATATAAAGAATCCAGATTTTCCGAGGGAAGAAAATCTGGATTCTTGTATTAGGGAATGCCTTATTTATGGTTACTCCTTCTCTTTTATTCGTTTCAAATCCGCTTCCACCATTAACTGAATGAGTTCTTCAAAACTTGTCTTTGGCTCCCAATGAAGCTGTTTTCTTGCTTTGGCCGGATTGCCTAGAAGAATATCAACTTCTGCAGGTCGATAAAATTGAGGATCAATAACAATATAATCCTCATAATTCAATCCTACATGATTGAATGCGATTTGGCACATGTCTCTTACGGTTGAGGTTCTTCCTGTAGCTATTACATAATCATCAGGATTTGGCTGTTGCAGCATAAGCCACATCGCCTCTACATAGTCACCTGCATATCCCCAGTCCCGTTTTGCATCAATATTTCCCAGACGAAGTTCTTTTTGTTCACCAACTGCAATTCGGGCTACTGCATCGGTGACCTTCCGAGTAACGAATTCTAGGCCGCGCAACGGAGATTCGTGGTTGAATAATATACCACTGCAAGTAAACATGTTGTAACTTTCCCTATAATTTTTTGTCATCCAATGACCAAATAATTTTGCGACGCCATAAGGGCTTCTCGGATAGAATGGAGTTTCTTCCGATTGAACGGCTTGCTGTACTAATCCGAACATCTCGCTCGAAGAGGCTTGATAGAACTTGATTTGAGAATCGGTTGCTCGGATAGCTTCCAGCATATGCAGCACTCCCATCCCTGTCACTTGTGAGGTAAGGATCGGCTGCTGCCAGGATGCTCCCACAAAACTTTGTGCGGCTAAATTATACACTTCATCTGGCTCTATTTTTTCTATAACTCGAATAAGGGAAGAGAGATCCGTTAGATCTCCATCGGTGAATTCTATTTGTGTATCTATGTTTAAATAGGATAATCTCCAGAAAGGATTGGTACTACGGTGTGCAAGTAACCCAACAACCCGATAGCCTTTTTCCAATAATAATTTCGCCAGATAGGCTCCATCCTGGCCTGTGATCCCGGTAATTAATGCAGTTTTCATTCACGCCCACTCCTTTTGAGCTGTATCTTCACATCCTTGTTGTACTTCGTTATCCTGCTCCTGATAGTTTGCCTTCTCATTTTAGATACCATATGACTAAAAGAGGCAATTTATGATTTTGTTACATATTTTAGGGAAATAAAAAAAAGGAAGACATTTGCCTTCCTTTGCATAGCTTTGTATGTGTAATACTTCTCAACCTATAAAAAAGCGGTGTAATTCCTCCATGCTTTTGGCAAGCCGGGCGGGTGGTAGACTGGAAAGTACCTGAGCACCGTATCGTTTCGTATGCAGGCGTGAATCGAGAATGACGACGACACCCCGGTCACGGCGTGTACGGATGAGTCGGCCAAAACCTTGCTTAAGCCGCAGGATGGAAAACGGCAACATATACTCCATGAAGCTATCCCGGCCCCGCTTGCGCAGACGCTCGGTTCGTGCCTGGGTAAGCGGGTCGCTTGGTACAGGGAATGGCAGCTTGGCAATGACAACACATACGAGGTCGTCACCAGGTACATCTACACCTTCCCAGAACGATTCACAGCCGAAAAGAACATGATTGGTTCCGGTACGGAATTGTTGTAGTAACTGATCGCGTGAAATATCAGGGCCATGCAACAGTCCATGTAACTCGTATTTTTCAAGCCAAGGCCGCATTGCTTCATATATGCGATTCATCTGTCCGTAGGAAGTGAATAGAAAGAAAGTCCGGCCCCGGGTGGAGGCGACGATTTCTTTCATGGAAGCGATCAGGAACGCCTCGTACTCTTGTTCAGTAGGGGCAGGTACGTCCTCTGGTACGAGCAGAACTGCCTGTTCGTCGTATTTAAATGGACTCGGTGTCTCCATCGTTTCGTATTCATCGATTCCCATCCGATTCGCTACGAAAGAGAAATCACCCTGGGTTGTTAGTGTTGCGGATGTAAGAATGACCGTTTTCTGTTCGAATAGTTCTTCACGGAGCAGTTCGCTGACATCAATTGGAGCAGAATACAGGTGCAGCAGGGAACCCCAGGCGAGATCGTCCCGAATAAGCGGTGTGTGTTCATCCCGGGCAGGCTCTTCGTATGACACCCAGGTTGCCCACTCGTCCGGTGATTGGTTTAGCAATACGTGTGTTACCATATGCTCCATTTGTTCGATTTGCGCGATGTAACGGCTTAGTCCAATTACGGTTTCGCCTTCACCTTCCTGCGCTTCGATTTCTTTACGTTTATCGATGAACAAGGCTTTCCATTGTTTGAAAAACGGTTTGCATGCATCGTGTGCAACAATGCTTTTCTTCAATAAATATTCATTTTGCGGTCGTTCGGCTAGCGCGCGTGCCAACGGGGCAAACAGTTCGACGAGCTGAGCGGTCAACCGTACGCGTATGCCTTCCACTTGCTGATGCAAATCAGGCGCATCCAATTCACGGGCCCAGTGCGCCCGTTTCTTAAGGAAGCGATTGAACAGCGTATGTATCTCTTCAATGCTGACATGATAGGTATACTGCTTTGTTACCTGATCTTCCACGCGGTGCGCTTCGTCCATAATGACCGCATCATATTCGGGCAGAATACTGGCACCCTGGCGCCTGAGAATCAAATCGGTGAAGAACAATGCATGGTTTACCACAATGATTTGGGCATTTTGTAGCTTTTTGCGCGCATTCTGAATGAAGCACTCTTTATAAAACGGGCTGTTCTTGCCTAGGCAGTCGTCACCATCACCACGGATGGCCTGGAACAACCCAGGTGGGATGGGCAGTGCTGTCTCATCCCGGTCACCTTTTTTCATGGACGGTAATTTGCTCTTAAGACGATTGAGTATAGGCATATCCTGTGTTTCTTTTGCCAGACTGTCTTTCAACAATTCATCAAAGCGCCGTTTGCAAATATAGTTGCCGCGCCCCTTTGCCAGTTCAAAGCGAAATTCTTCAGCAAGCTCCGGGTCAAGCTTTTGGATAACGTTGCGTACCATGGGCAGTTCTTTTTCGAGCAACTGTTGCTGGAGCGTAATGGTATTTGTTGATATGATAACCCGTTTTTCGTTTTTTAGTGCCCACCAGGCGGCGGGCAATGTATAACCGAAGGATTTACCCGTTCCGGTTCCTGCCTCAATCAGTCCGTGCTGCTCCTGCTTTAAGCAACGCAGCACGAGATTAGCCATCTCGAACTGGGCGCGACGCGGCTGATATTGCGGCAGATAACCAGCAAGAATCCCATTTCGTTTGAATATCCGATGCAGTGTTTTTGAATACGTTGCCATATATTTAATCCTAACCTGTTTTTTTAAATCATAGCAGAACAAAGATCCTGACTCTAGCATAATAAAGAAAAAGCACTATTCTTTCATTATCGGGTGTTTTATTCTGAAAAACAATGCGTTTTTTGTATTCAATAAGCAGGGATTGGGGAAAAGAAACAGAAAGGA
The DNA here is from genome assembly GCF_001274715.1 of Aneurinibacillus migulanus. Taxonomy (GTDB): domain Bacteria; phylum Bacillota; class Bacilli; order Aneurinibacillales; family Aneurinibacillaceae; genus Aneurinibacillus; species Aneurinibacillus migulanus. The sequence goes on from NZ_LGUG01000004.1 coordinate 2,250,196, forward strand.
AATATAGAGACCTATTTTAATGGATAAGAAAGTAACATTTACTTTCTTCCGCTCGTATTACTCGAAAAACTCGTGAGGCGTGTGCCAAACGTTGCTTTTTACCTGTGGAGCGTGTGGCGCAGCGGGCGAAAAAGACCGACAACTGTCTCCCTCACCCGAGATACCTAGATGTTTTGTTGGTCCGCCCGAAGTGACACAAAGCGGCCGTTTGGCTTCTTTGAGGAAAAAGGACGAGCGGAGGCGCCCGCGAGTTTTTCTTATTTTAATGAATGAGAAAGGATGCGAAACACACCTATGGCTCTTCAGCTGCAGCAGCAAATCATTGAAGCATTGCAAGTTAGCCCGAAAATTGACCCGGCTGACGAAGAAAGAAAACGCATTGATTTTCTTAAAGAATATTTAACCCAAACTAATATGAACGGCTACGTACTTGGTATTTCCGGAGGGCAGGATTCAACACTAGCCGGTCGTCTAGCACAACGTGCCGTCGAAGAACTTCGAACCGAAACGAAGAAGGAATATACGTTCATTGCCGTTCGTCTGCCGTATGGCGTACAAAAAGACGAGGAGGACGCACAGCTTGCCCTGGACTTTATTCAACCGGATAAAACCCTGACCGTTAATATTAAACCGGCAGTAGATGCGGCGGACGAATCATTTACGAAAGCCACGGGCGAGAAAATGTCCTACTACCTGAAAGGAAACACAAAAGCGCGGGAAAGAATGAAAGTGCAATACGATATTGGCGCATATTATAAATTGCTTGTTATTGGAACCGATCATGCGGCGGAGGCGATTACCGGCTTCTTTACTAAATATGGAGATGGTGCATGCGATGTAGTACCTCTGTATGGACTTAATAAGCGCCAAGGCCGCCAGATTCTTAAATATATGGGGGCAGATGAACGTCTGTATACGAAAATCCCAACTGCAGATTTGGAGGACGATAAGCCTCTACTTCCAGATGAGACGGCGCTCGGCGTCTCATATGAAGACATCGATGATTATTTGGAAGGAAAAGAAGTTAGTCCGAAAGCAACAGAAACGATTGAGAGGCACTATATGAACTCGCGTCATAAGCGTCATGAACCTGTATCAATATTTGATACATGGTGGAAGAAATAATTAACTTTTGAAGAGCACAAGTCCTCTGGCCCCGGCTATGAGGACTTATGTTTTTATAGAGCCAATTCGAATATTTCGCCGGAAGTGAATGAATATCTGGCCCTTGATATCGGTATTGTTGGTCCTGGTCAGCGTTCAAGCGAGCAGGAAGTTTCCTTTTGTGCAAATGCAAGCGCGGCATTGGCTTTTAGTCATGACTTGATTCGTGGATTGATAGGGCCGGGTGTGGATGCTTCTCATTCGCTGGAGCGCACACATATAGATAGTGTACATCATACGGCACGCCTCTTGCATCTGTACTTGATGACATCATCACCTGCTTATCTAACTCAATATGAAAGTCGAAAGGGTAAGAAATAAAGAGGCAAAGGAAGAAACCAACGACGGAGACAGATATGCGCTGATATACTGTAAATATAGAGACGAGATAACGGACGTCAAGTGGCTTCTTGTACCGGGCCACTGACATGAGGAGGAGCGGACATGAAAATTGCGATTGCCGGGGGAAGCGGATTTATCGGCACACATCTGATAAAAGACTGGCACAAGAAGAAATACGATGTTCTCCTTATCTCCCGCAGCTGTAGCAAAGTTAAAGAACAATTTCCGTTTGCAGGTTGTGTAACCTGGGATGAAATGAAGAGTAATCCGCAAACACTGGAAGGCATAGATGTACTCATTAATCTGGCGGGAGAGTCGATTAATAGTGGACGCTGGACTGCGGAACGGAAGCAGCGTATCCTGTTATCGAGGGTGGAGACGACACAGCAAATCGCTGAGGTCATCGGAAAGTTGAAAACAAAACCTCACCTCGTCATCAATGGCTCAGCCATCGGTATTTATGGTCAGTCGGATACAGTGCACTTTGACGAGGACAGCCAGGCGATAGCGGATGATTTTCTCGCTCAAGTGAGCCGACAGTGGGAAGCCGAGGCTGATCGAATTCCATCTGCACGGTTGGTCAAGATGCGTACAGGGCTTGCACTTGGGGTGAATGGCGGTGCTTTTCCCAAGATGGCACTTCCATACCGCCTATTTACCGGTGGTAAAGTGGGAAATGGACGGCAATGGCATTCATGGATTCACATTACTGACTATGTGCGTCTAATTAACTTCTGCATTAAAAACGAAGCGATGGAAGGCCCTGTCAACGCCACAGCTCCGAATCCTGTCACGAATGATGAATTCGGCCGTGTATTGGCGCGTCAGCTGTATCGACCCCACTGGTTGCGGGTTCCAAAGTTCGCAATGGTACTTGCACTGGGAGAGATGGCTGAATTGCTGCTCGAAGGTCAGCATGTAGTGCCAAAGCGAGCGCTTGACCACGGATTCGAGTTCCACTATCCTTCCATCGATCGTGCTGTTCAAGATCTTATAAGTAGAATGTAGTAAACATATAAACCAAGAGAGAGGGAGAGAGTTATCATGGAACTGTTGGAACAATATTTGGAAGGGCATCGGATTTTACAGGAGGCCATTCAAGGCCTTACTGCTGAGCAGATGAAAACCGTACCCGCCGATGGTGGATGGAGTATTCATCAAATCGTGATTCATGTTGTGGATGCTGAGACTGTGTATACAGGAAGAATAAAACAAACATTAGCCGAAGAAATGCCCCCGTTGCTGCCATATGATCAGGACAAATGGGCTGAGCGTCTGTATTATCATGAGGCAGACGTTACGCTCTACCTAGAGTTATTCAGGCTACTTCGTAAAACGAATGCACAGCTTCTCGGGGAGGCAACCGAAGAGGAATGGGAACGGAAAGGGCGCCATGCTGAAGCGGGGGAATTGACCGTGCGACAAATGCTTAAAGCGCTTATCGGACATGTGACTGCGCATGTGAATCGGATTCAAAAGATTCGGGAAGAGTTATTTATGATAAAAACTAGTAAGGCGTAATGATCATGCTATAATATGTGAGTGATTGTATATAAAACATAAGTAGAAATGTAAGAAAGGGGAATCTATACTTTGGCAAATCCGGAAGATAAAAAAGGCTACGTGTTCACCGCTTACAGCGGCAAGGTAGAAGCCGGTAAAATAAAAGAACTTGCGCTGGCGATAGGCGAAGATAATCCGATTTACACCGATGAGGCAAAGGCAAAAGAGGAAGGTTTTGACGCGATTCCGATCCTGCCTACATTCATGGAAGCCATTGATATGTGGTACGGTCCAACCTTCGAAGATTTGATGGAACAGCTTGAAATCGACATGAAGAAATTGCTGCACGGAGAACAGGAATACGAATATTTCGCCCCTATCTATGCGGGTGATACGATTCATGCAGAAACGAAAGTAACAGATGTAAAAGCAAAGCGAAACGGTATGGCATTCTATACGTTAGAAACCGTCTACCGTAACCAAAATGATGAAAAGGTAATGGCCGCACGGATGATGCTGGTCAAAACGCCATAGGGAGGGGAGTATATGGAACCGTATTTGCTTCACAATAGAGAAGCCGAGGTAGGAACAGAGCTGCCAGCGCTGGAAAAACCGCCGGTTACCCGAATGCAATTAATTAAGTTCGCCGGGGCATCGGGCGATTTCAACCCAATACATACGATTGAGAGTGTAGGCCAAGAAGCGGGACTGGGCGGAGTTATCGCTCATGGCATGTTGATTATGGGTTTTGTCGGGCAAGCCCTAACTACGTGGGTACCCCGTGCATCCATTAAGAAATTCGGTGTACGTTTCTCTTCCATTACCCGTCCGGGCGATGCGATTACCGTCCGAGGGGAATTGGTTGGAAAAGAGGAAACCGATGAAGGTGTCTGGGTTAAAATCAAAGTACAGGCCGTAGATCAGAAAAACGAAGTTAAAGTCAAAGGCACGTGTGAAGCATTGCTTCCACGCGCATAACACAACTCCCCGGAGACGGACGCCGGGGGGTTTTCTTAATAAGTCGATATGCTAATTTCCACCCTTTCCCTATGTTTTTCTATTGCCTTTTTACGCTAGAGTAGAAGGGGAGAAAAAAGGTTGAAAAGATTGGGAGAGGGTATTTCGCATCATGAAAAAGAAAGTTTCTATTATTATTCTACTGGTGTTCGTCTGTCTTGCGGGCGAATATATCCAGCCAAATGTAATTCGTGCGGATGCATCCCTTCCGTTCAACGATATTGCTACTAGCTACGCACGGACGCAAATCCTAGACTTGTATAAAAGAGGGCTCGTGTATGGGGAGGGGAACCGTACATACGGACCCCGTAAGCCTGTGACGCGTGAGGCGATGGCGACGATGCTAGGACGTACGCTCGGTTTAGCTCCAATACGCGCCGCTATCCCCGCATTCAAAGATGTAGCAAAGACTTCGTGGTCTTATGACTTTGTGCAGGCGGGCGTAACTACCGGGCTCGTCAGCGGGGTATCGCGGGACGAATTTGCGCCCAAGCGTGCCATAACCAGACAGGAAGCAGCTTCGTTATTGTACCGGGCTCTGCCGAAAAAAAGGGCAGTACAAGGGGGAACTCTTCCGTTCTGGGATGCAGATAAAATTGCTGACTGGGCACGCCCTGCAGTAGCTGAATTGTATGCACGCGGCCTAATGATCGGAAGTCAAGGACAATTTCGTCCGTATGATCACTTGACACGGGAAGAAATGGCCGTATTATTGTACAATCTGCTGCATCAGCCTGATTTTCTAAAGAATACAGCAGAGAGCGGTATGCTCCAGATGGGCTGGCAGTATGATGTGTCAACAGATGAGTTCGCGACTAGAGCGAAGAAAGCGAACGGCATGAACATCGTGTCGCCGCGCTGGTATTTCCTGACTTCATCTGGAAATTTTACGGATGCAACCGATCATTCACTACTAACGTGGGCACATAAAAATGGACGAGAAGTATGGCCGTTAGTCGGTAATCGGTTTAACCGGGAGCTTACCCACCAGATGCTCACCGATTCGGCAAAACGTACAGCACTTGTACGTCAGCTTACCGAATACACGGAAAAGTATCAGCTGGACGGTCTTAATATCGACTTTGAAAATATCGCTCCGGCAGATCGATCGTATTTTACCGCATTTATCGCGGAATTATCCACGACTCTCCATGCACGAAATAAAAAAGTCTCGGTTGACGTACCGCCGGACTTAAAGGATGATTGGAGCGAACCGTACGACTTCGCTTTGTTAGCCCGCTATGCCGACTATGTCGTATTGATGGCATATAACGAAACATGGGAAGGAAAAGGTGTGGCCGGGCCCAATGCTTCACTTCCTTGGATAGAGGCGCATGTGAAGCGCATGCTTACGCTAGTACCCGGGGAGCGTTTGCTTGTTGCTCTTCCGTTCTATACGATGCGCTGGCAGGAAGCGAACGGCAAAGCAACTCCGGAAGAAGTAACGATGCCAGATAGCTTTAAAGATGTTCAAACCTCGGGTATCAGACCGATCTGGGATACACGATTGGGACAATACTATGTCACATATCGTAAACAGGGAAAAGTATACAAAATATGGCTTGAGGAAAGCCGTTCCCTTGCTTTGAAGTATCGAACTGTAAAAGAACTCGGTGCAGCTGGAACGGCATTCTGGTATGTTGGCGCCGAAGCCGATGAGGTATGGGCTGCTATACAAAATGAACAATAACTGTATGCTCGGTATATTTTCATGAAACAAAAGAGGCACATGATATGTTTTTTCATTATCATGTGCCTCTTTCATTTTCCATAGTATGAAAATTGATCAATAAAATTGAATAATATATCCTGGTTAATTGGCTAGATGAACAGAGGGGGAATTTTTGATAGTATTAATGAGGTTAATATAACAATTATCTAAAAATTCGAGAAGGAAAGAGGCTATGAGAGAGAAAAAGAAAAATGTAAGACGTTATTTAGCTACAGGTGTGCTTTCTGTATCTTTGCTTGCTGGTATGTTTCCCCTCCAGGAAAATAAAGCGGAAGCAGCTACAGTATTCTCGGATACATACAAGGCTCCTTGGGCGGTACCCAGCATCGAAAACTTATATAAAAAAGGGCTTCTCAAAGGAACTGCCCCAAAAGAGTTTTCGCCGAACAAATCGGTAACGCGCGCGGAATTCGCAGCCGTACTGGAACGGGCGGTTGACAGGCCGACCAAAGTGAACAAATTTCCGTTTACCGATGTGTCGAAGAGCAAGTGGTACTACAGTGCAATAAAGGGAGCGTATCAAATGGGAATTGTTAAAGGTGTGTCGGCCACCCGCTTTGCTCCAGAGCGCCCGATTACGCGGGAAGAAGCAGCAGGGATTATTGCCCATACGTTTAACTATTCTCATTCAGGCAAAGCGTTGACGTACAAGGATAAAGGAAAGATCAGCAGCTGGGCCGTGGACGGTGTAAAAGCCGTAACAGAGAAAAAAATATTCGCCGGTGATGCGGGGTATTTCCATCCGCAGAAAGCGCTGACACGCGCCGAAATGGCAGTCGTTATACAAACGGTGCTGTACGGTTCACTACCAGCAGCAGCCCCAAAACCAAAGGTGGCGTCTCGTTCCAGCTATCGTCTTGATGAGTTGTTCCAACGAACAGTACAGCCACTCCTAGGTGTTCCGTACCGTTGGGGCGGTGCGTCTCCATCCGGTTTTGATTGCAGCGGATTTACGCAATATGTATACAAAAAGTTCGACGTTAGCTTGCCACGTACAGCCAGTCAACAGTTTGAAAAGGGAACAAAAGTATCTACTTCATCCATGCAGCCAGGCGATTTGGTGTTCTTTGATACAGGCGGCGGATCAATTTCACATGTCGGCATTTATATGGGTGCAGGAAAAATGGCGCATGCGGCAAGCGGGCAAGGCTCAGTAAAAATCAATAGCATTGATTGGTATTTAAATCACTATCGTGTCGTTGGTGTAAAAAGATATTTATAACGAAGGAGGCGTTTCGGGTCAAACATGGCTTGAAACGCTTTTTTAAATGGATAAGAAAGTAGATGTCGCTATAAAGCAGGAAAGCAACATCTACTTTTTTCCGAGTCGTATCACTCGAAAAACTCGCGAGGCGTATGCCAAACGTTGCTTTGCGCAGCAGAGCTGCATAAGGGCAACTAAGGCGGTTGCCTGCGCGATAGCTTGGCACCAGTCAAGTTTTCTTTATTCCTGTGGAGCGTGTGACGCGGCGGGCGAAAAAGACCGACAACTGTCTCCCTCATCCGAGATGCCTAGATGGTTTGTCAGTCTGCCTGAAGGGACACAAAGCGGCCGATGAGCTTCGTTGTGGAAAAAGGACGAGTGACAATGCCTGCGAGTTTTTCTTATGGGAGTACGCATACATGAACAAAAAAAATCTCACTATAAGATTACGATACAAGGCGATTTCTCCCCCTAAAAACATGGTTCAACAGGAAATGTAAGACTATTTTTAATTCACTACTATTCTGTAATTATTTTTCACTAAATTTTAACTTTACAACCATGTAGTTCAGTATTACAATTTTCTCGTTCATCATCTAGAGAAGGGGAAAGAAATAATTGAAAAAAAAGTTCTTTGTGCTAGCAAGCTTTTTTCTGGCGTTTTCGTTTTTTCCGGTGTCTCTGCTGCAGCATGAACAGAAAAGCAGCATCCGTCTTGGAGAAACAAAAGCGGAAAGTTTCACTCCGGTCACGACAGGAGTGAAAAATGAAAATAGCCTGGAAAATAAGCAGTTGGCCACCGATGTAGACCTCTATCTGCAAAAGCAACTGGCATTGGATAAGTTTCATGGAACTGTATTAGTTGCCAAAGGAGACACCATTCTTCTGAAGAAAGGTTATGGCTATGCGTATGAGAAGGAAAAATTACCGAATGAACCCAGTCAAAAGTTCGCGATAGCCTCATTGACTAAAGCATTTACAGCCATGTCAATTTTACAGTTACATGAACGACATGCATTAAATATTAACGAATCGATTGAGCGATTTTTTCCGACATATCCGTTTGCTAAGGACGTAACCATTCATGATTTATTGACACATTCTTCAGGTTTGCCTATGAACAGGGGAACTCTGGCGTATGAAGATTTGACACTTCTATATCCGCCGGGGACGAATCAGAACTATAGCAACGAAGGGTACATTCTTCTTGGTCACATTATTGAACAAGCATCTGGCATGTCTTATGAGGATTATTTGAACACCCATATTTTTGCTCCGCTTCATATGAAAGATACAGGAGTCAATATTAATCAGAGAAAAGTCCTCAACAGAGCAAGAGGGCATAAGGATATTCAGGGAATGTGGGTTGCATTGGGTATGGACTATTCTACACGCTTTTCTTCTGGAAGCCTGTATTCTACAGTAGAGGACCTTTACAAATGGGACCGTGCTTTATATACGGATAAGCTGGTTTCAGAACCGTTGCGTCAGAGCATGTTTACGCCGCAGATGAAAGCATACGGCTACGGCTGGCATCTAGAAGAAAAAGATGGCAGAAAGCTTGCGGAACATAACGGATATGTGCTTGGATTTTCTGCCGAGATTATACGCGATATGTCATCAAAAAGCGTAATTATCCTTTTGAGCAATCATGGTGATGCAGAGTTAAAGGACATAGCAAATACGTTGCTGGACATCATCCAACCGGTCGAAAACAGTGAAAACAAACAAAAGATAGAGAAAAAAGCGGTATTATAATTAATGATTTGTACTAACCAAAATGGCGTACCCGACTGCTGTCGGTCTGTACGCCATTTTTATTTTTTGCAGCGTTTCCTGCTGAGTAGTTAGCAGAAGAGAAAATAGGATGCACCTCATTGTTGTCCCTATATAAATTTATAAAACTGTAACTTTTCAACAAGACAGATAATACTTAAAGTTATACATACTATGATGATAAAGAGGTGAGAAAGTTTTGAAGCGAGCCTTAGAGGAAAGACACTCGTCTCTGCGACATGCCCAGAGAAAGGCAGAGGCATTATTCAGAGCAGTCGAAGAGAAGGGTATACTACGTAGTGGCATAACTGAAAAACAGATCAATCGAGAGGTTTATGAATTAGCTTTCCAAATGTTTGGGATTAGGAAGTACTGGCATAAACGGATTGTACGAGCTGGAAGAAACACTCTACATCCTTACAGAGAAAATCCGCCGGATTTAGTCGTTTCTGAGGAAGATATTATCTTTCTTGATTTCGGCCCTATCTTTGAAGACTGGGAGGCTGATTTTGGTCGGACATATGTTCTTGGAGACGATCCAAATAAGATAAAGTTACGAAATGATATTATGCAGGCTTGGGAAGATGGTAAAGCCTTCTTTCAGTCCAGGCCAAACATTACAGGTAGTGAACTTTTCGAATTTATGTGTAATCTTGCAAAGGAGTATGGATGGGAATATGGAGGCCCACACGCTGGTCACCTTATCGGCGAATTTCCGCATGAGCAAGTTCAGGGAGAGGAAGTTGAGAATTATATTCATCCTGAGAATAAAGTTCCGATGAGAGAGCCTGATAAGAATGGTCAGCCACGTGATTGGATTTTGGAGGTACATTTTATCGATCGTGAGCTTGAAATCGGAGGATTCTGTGAGCAGTTATTGACGGTGGAATAGATTTCAGAGTATATAGCACCAAGATAATGAGTGCTATACAGACTAAGGGATTATTTGGATTAAAACATACTTGACTAATCGGAAAAGTATATTTAAAATAAAGTCATCCAAGTTACATACAAAAAATCACATGCTCTTATCAAGAGAGGTGGAAGGACTGGCCTGATGAAACCTCGGCAACCGATATAAAGTCGGTGCCAACTCCAGCAGAATTATATTTCTGATAGATAAGAGGTTGGAATGCATGAAAATATATCGTAAAACCAACCTCTTTTTTTGTAAGAAGGTTGGTTTTTTGTTGCTGTTTTTTTTAAATGAAGAGGAGGAGAATATGAGTCAGATTACAGAAGAGAAAAAGGACGCGTATTTGTATGGTTGGGCTGATCCCGACGCAATTCGTGCCTATCGGAGACGGTACAAATCAGCAGAAAAAAAAGAGAAACTGGTAACGTTGAAGCAAGCCATTGAGCAAGGAGTGAAGCCAGGAGACTATATTGTATTCGGCGGAATGGGATCGGTACGTACCCCTATGGCGGCTGTATATGAAATAATCCGGCAGGGAATCGGAAATTTGACGGTAGGAGCGAAAGGTTCGCAGCATGACTGGAATCTGCTTACAGCAGCCGGCCTTATCAGCCGAGCAGAAGTCGCATACGGATTCGGCGATGAAATTCGAGGACTTTCCCGCCCGGCACGCACAGCCGTCGAAAACGGAAGGCTATCCGTAATCTCCGAGACGACCAATGCGGCTTTTCAATGGCGTTTTACTGCTGCCATGAAAGGACTATCCTTTTATCCGACCCGGACCGCTATCGGAACCGATACGCTGCACTACAGCGGTTCAAAGCAAATCCAAGATCCCTTTACTGGCAAACCAATCGAATTGATTCCCGCGTGCTATCCGGATGTTGTTATTCTTCATGTACAGCGGGCAGATAAATATGGAAATTGCCAGATTGATGGCAATATGACAGAGGACTTTGAGCTAGCACATGCTGCCAAGCGAGTTATTATTACGACTGAAAAAATCATCCCGGAAGAAGAAATCAACCGTCGCCCGGATGCGACGAAAATTCCTTACTTTGTAGTCGATGCAGTAGTGGAAGTTCCTTATGGTTCACATCCAAATCAAGTACCGTACCTGTATTCTTTCGATGAACAGCACTGGCAGGAGTGGCTTGATGCATCTCTTACGGACGAAGGTGTAGAGGAATATCTAAACCAGTATATTTTCGGCACGGAAGACCACTACGAATACCTAGAGAAAATCGGAGGGCTCCGAATTCTTCGTCAACTGGAACATATCGAGAACGGTATCGAAAACTATCCGAAAGTTGCAAAAAGGAGGTAAGCGTTTATGGCTACCGATACAGAACGTATGATAGTAGCTTCGTCAAGGCTTCTGGAGAATAACAAAAGTGTGTTTGTCGGCACAGGAATGCCGATGCTGGCGGCCTCGCTCGCACAGCGCCTGCATGCGCCGGGTCTGCTTACCGTTTATGAAGGTGGCGGCGTTGGCGGACAACCGGAAGGAAGGTTGCCTATCCAGGTCAGTGAATCCTTGACCTTTAAGAATGGGATTATCGTAGGTTCTATGGATTACGTCATGAGCCTTGCACAGGCAGGCTACATCGAATACGGATTTCTCGGAGGCGCTGAAATCGATCCGTATGGCAATCTTAATACAACCGTCATCGGGTCCTGGGAAAAACCAAAAGTGCGTTTACCCGGTTCGGGTGGAGGTGCGGATATTGCATCTCTTTGCTGGCGTACGATTATTCTCATGCGTCAGGATAAACGGAAGTTCACACCTAAGCTGAACTTCTTGACGAGTCCGGGATACTTGAATGGACCAGGTGCCCGAGAACGTAGTGGGCTTCCTTCTGATACCGGTCCTTATCGTGTAGTGACCCAGCTTGGTATATACGGTTTCCCTGAAGAAACACGCCGCTTGACACTTTTGCAGCTATATGAAGGAATTACGGTAGAAGATGTGCAGGCCAATAGCGGCTTTGAGATTGAAGTTCATCCGGATGCGTATACGATTCCGGATCCTACCGAAGAGGAGCTATGCAAGATACATAGTCTGGACCCGGATGGTATCGTTCTTGTATGACAAATCATACCTGTTAATTACCCATAAGATGGAAGACAGGGTTGCTTGATTCTGCACATACTCTTGGTATTTCCAGAAAGGACTGGAATACAGTATGTGTTCCGCTGGCGTGAGCGGTAAATGTACAGGTACCAGCATAGGAAGAATAATTGGGAAGCGGGGGAGCGTCAATGAATAATCCTAAAGAATTGCAGCCTCATTGGAGCGATATTATCGCTGAAGCTCTAAAAGGGCTGGACTATGGTTCACTGAATATCACCGTACACGAAGGGCAAATTGTACAAATCGATCGGACAGAAAAGCAACGGTTTCCATTACAAAAGAAAACAGGTGCCAAGCATCATAGTAATGTAAGCAGTTGGAAATAAGAATATGCTCGCAAAGGAGAGAACAAATGAGCATTTCATTCGCAAAAACAGAACGTCAGCAAAGACTATTGGAACGAGTATCAGAAAAAGCGCAGCGATTTACTGCATCCGACGCGCTTTACCGAGATGGCGCCCCGTTTCCTTTCGATAATATTCAGGCGTTGAAAGACGTAGGTTATACAGCTTCCGTGCTTCCAGAAGAACTAGGGGGAGAGTCTCTTGCACTCTATGATTTTCTTCTGCTTCAGGAACGAATCGCGGAAGCGGATGGTTCCACGGCGCTATCTATTGGCTGGCATATCGGTATCATGATGGAACTGGTAGAAAGGAGGAACTGGAAGCATGAGATGTTTACCTGGTTTGCCAGGGAAGTAAGCAACGGTGCCCTTGTCAATCGCGCTGCATCTGAGGCGCAAACCGGAAGCCCGACTCGGGGAGGCAAACCGCAAACGAGTGCCTATAAAAGTGGAGCAGAATGGATTGTTACAGGGCGCAAGATATTTACGACGATGGCTCCGGCCCTTGATTACTTCCTGGTAACGGCAAGCATTGAGGATACAGACGAGGTGGGTGAATTCCTTGTTCCACGTAGTCACGGCTCCATAGAAATCGAAGAAACGTGGGACAGTATCGCCATGCAAGGAACGGCGAGTCATGATTTGATTCTGCATGACGTTCGTCTTCCGGAAGAATATTTAGTAGAGAGGATACAACCGCAAACGAAGAAGAAAAGCAACGGCTGGCTACTGCACATCCCGGCCTGCTATCTTGGAATCGCGCGTGCTGCACGTACACATGCGCTGGAGTTTGCCTCATCCTATATACCAAATAGCATAAATGAACCGATTATTGGTTTGCCTAACGTACAAACGTTGCTTGGTCAAATCGAGCTTGAACTAACACAGGCCCGCTATTTTATGTATGGTGTAGCGGAGAAGTGGGATACGGCACGGGAGAGAGACAATATAGGACCTGAACTTGCCGCAGTTAAACATGCGGCTACGAATGCTGCCATTTCGGTGGTCGATAAGTCCATGCGTATCGTCGGTGCCAGGAGTCTGTCCGAGAAAAATCCGCTCCAGCGGTACTACCGTGATGTGCGTGCGGGATTGCATAATCCACCGATGGATGATGCGACGCTCTCCCTTTTAGCAAAAAGGGCGCAAGAGGTGTGGAAAAAACAAGAGGAGACAAGAGAAACCGAAGCGGTTATCAAAACGTATTAATGTAACATGATACCGGGAAGGAGATGCAACTGGTGGAAACTTGGGTAAATGATTATCGCCAGGAACTGTATCAGATAATGAGCGAAGAATTATGGGAGCGATTTGATCAGGTAAATGAGGATTTGGTATTAACGTACCAACAACTATGCCGAAGCCGGGAGATGCCTTTTTTCCAGGAACTAAAACAGAAGGCGTTTGTTCTTCGAGATGAGCGTAAACACATTATGGAACAGATTCGCCAGTTGCATGCTTTTCTTTCTTCATAGCATATCAGTTATTTTTAAACCCTACTTTATAAATAAGAATAATTTTATTTATAATGTGGAAATATAACAAGCATTGTAAATAGCCGATCAGTCAGCTGAAGGCTCTGTTATTTCGCCAGTTCTGCAATCTTTTCTTTTGCCGGAACCTGTGAGATGATAGGGCTTTTTTGTTATTTCTGTCTCAATATGAATTCTCAAATTATAAAAGAAGAGGTGGAAAATATGTCGACGTCTTTGCAAAGCGTAGAATTTGGTTGGTATATTCCTACAACAGGAGATGGGAAGTATATCGGAGCAGAGCTTGAGCGCGAGCCAACTGCAGAGTATATGATTAAGGTCGCCCAGGCTGCAGAGGATGCAGGCTATACATTTGCCCTTATTCCTACAGGTGGCGGCTGCCTGGATGCCTGGATTGTAGGCACAGCCATTGCAACCCATACCAAAATCCTGCGTCCGCTAGTGGCAATACGGCCGGGCCTTATTTCACCGATTACAGCAGCACGTATGGCGACCACGCTTGACTATATTTCAGGAGGAAGGGCCGCGATTAACGTAGTAACAGGAGGGACCCCGCCGGATTTAGTAGCTATGGGCGATCCTCTTGCTCACGACCATGACGAGCGGTATGAGAGAACGCTAGAATTCATGAACATTGTAAAAAACGCATGGATACACTCCAATGCTCATACATCTAAATATTTGGCAGCCAACGAAAATTATCGGGATATCGATAAGGTTCATTTTAAAGGAAAGCACTATAGGATTGAAGGCGGAGCAAGCTATCCTCCCCCTGTACAGAAACCGTATCCGCCAATTTATTTTGGAGGAAGCTCCGTAGCCGGTAAACGTACAGCGGTCGAAATAGCAGATGTATATTTAATGTGGCCGGAGCCGTTAGGCTGGATTGAAGAGCAGATCGCTGAAGTAGAGCACATCCGTCAGGAGCTTAAGCAGGAAAAAGGAAGCAATAGGAGACTCCGCTACGGTTTGCGCGCCCAAGTGCTTGTGCGGGAAACAGAAGCGGAGGCATGGACGGCTGCCTGGGAGATTATCAGTAAAGTCGATAAGAAAGCGATCGAGCAATCGGAGGTACGATTTAACCAGACGGATGCTGTAGGACAGAAAAGGCAAAATCGTCTGCGCAGTGAATCGGAGGAGAACGGTTATCTCATCGCACCGAATCTTTGGGCGGGATTATCTATCGTGCGAGGGGGAGGAGCGATGATGCTGGTGGGAACTCCTGAACAAGTGGCGGATCGTATCGTAGAGTACGCGGATGTGGGCATCTCTTCTTTCATTCTTTCTGGCTATCCGAATCTCGAGGAAGCTCATATTACAGGAGATTTACTGTTGCCTGTTGTAAAGAGAAAGTTATCCCAGCGAAAAATTAGTATCGTTTAGCATTATTCAGCAAATTCATGAGTTTTATGTTTACAAGAAGGGAGAAATCACGTGCCTCAATCTTCAGATCTGCAAATTAAATCGCTTCATAAATCTTTTGATAAATCGCAAGGCAGAATTCACGTGTTGGACAATATCGAGGTTACGGTTAATCCAGGTGAGTTTATTACGGTTATCGGTCCGAGCGGATGCGGAAAAAGCACATTGCTCAAAATTATTGCTGGCCTGGATACAGATTATGAAGGTGTAGCTATACTAGGGGGCAGAAAAATTGAGCGTCCAAGTATTCATCAAGGGTTTATTTTTCAGGAGCATCGCTTATTTCCCTGGCTAACAGTGGAGAAAAACATTGCCGCAGACTTATCTTTAAAAGATCCCGAGATCCGTAAGCGTGTCGATGAATTGATTCGTACTGTAAGACTGGAAGGCTTTGAGAAAGCCTACCCGCGGGAGTTGTCCGGGGGCATGTCCCAGCGAGTGGCGATTGCACGGGCGCTTCTCAGAAGTCCTGAAATCTTGCTCCTCGATGAACCGTTCGGTGCTTTGGATGCATTTACCCGCAACCATCTGCAGGATGTATTACTGGATATTTGGCGTCAAAAGCAGACAACGATGCTCCTTGTTACTCATGATATCGATGAGTCCATCTATCTTGCCAACCGTGTATTCATCATGAGTCCAAGGCCAGGAAGAATCAGCAAGGTGATTTCCGTTCCCCTTCCTCATCCTCGTACCCGGGCAAGCTTTGTTTTTCAGGAGATTAGACAGAAAGTGATGAGTGAATTCGAGAGGATAGAGGAGTTGCAATTTGTTGATGGCTCAGGCATATAAACGACCCGGAAGATGAACAAACATAACGAAGCAAGGAGGCCATTATGCAAAATACAAACGAAGCGATCGGCATGACGGGTACCGCTAAAGGCATAAGGAAGAAAGTCAGGCACGGGACGAGCGTATTATTTACATCCAGAATAAAGAACATCTTGTGGGGAGTCATGCTTCCTGTTATCGTACTGGCGATATGGCAGACGATAGGAGCAATGAATATTGTTTCCGCAACGATATTGCCTACTCCTCTAATGATTGGCAAAGCTTTCATCGGACTCGTCATATCAGGAGAATTGTTTTCCCATTTGCAAATAAGCGTGTTTCGCGCTGCGCTGGGCTTTTTGCTTGGTGCCGGGCTCGGGCTGCTTTTGGGTACGTTGGTCGGCTTTTTTAGCAGGGCTGAACAAACATTGGACCCAGCGCTTCAGATGCTGAGAACAATTCCACATCTGGCGGTTATGCCTTTATTTATTCTATGGTTTGGCTTTGGTGAATTATCCAAAGTGTTGCTCATCGCAAAAGGGGCGTTTTTCCCGGTATATCTTAATACGTTTCTTGGAATACGGGGGGTCGATGCAAAGCTATTTGAAGTGGCGCGTATTCTTGAATTTAACAAGATAAAGCTGGTGACTACACTTATTTTACCTGCTGCTATGCCGAATATTCTGCTCGGTATTCGTCTTTCGCTTGGTATTGCCTGGCTCGGTCTGGTTGTGGCCGAGCTGATGGGTTCAAGTGAAGGGGTAGGCTACATGATTATGGATGCCAGACAATTTACGCAGACAGATATCGTGTTTGTAGGCATCATTATCTTTGCCCTGGTTGGTAAAGCAACAGATTCTCTGGTTCGTTATTTAGAGTCCAAATTATTAAAATGGCGTGAGAACTATAAAGGCGAGGGTGCAATGTAGTACAAGGGGAAGGAGACACATTATGAAACGAGCGAAGAGAATGCTGGCGTTTTTTCTTTCTGTAATGGTTCTCGCATTGATTGCAGGGTGCGGGAATAAGGAATCCGTAAGTCAAAAAGGCGCTGGGGAAGCAAAGGTGCAAGCCAAAGAAGAGCGCGTTGTTACTATTGGAATCCAGCAAAGTATTTGGCCGATTCTGATCGCAAAGGAAAAAGGCTGGTTTGAAGAAGAGTTTGCGAAAGCAGGTGCAAAGGTAAAGTGGGTAGAATTTCAGAGTGGACCAGCTTACTTCGAGGCTATCGTTTCCGACCGATTGGATTTCGGGCGGGTAGGCAATATTCCCGTACTTGCCGGTCAGGCGGCCAATGTGCCATTTAAAGAAATCGCGAATGGAAGCAACGGAGAAAAAGGGGATGTCATTCTGGTACGTAAAGACAGCTCCATCCGTACACTTCAGGATCTAAAAGGAAAAAAGATAGCAGTAGCTAAAGGAAGCAGCGCTTATGGATTATTATATAAGGCATTGGCAAAAGAAAAAATAAAGCCTTCCGATGTACAAGTCATTCAGTTGCAACCGGATGAAGCACAACCGGCTTTTGAAACAGGTTCTGTTGATGCGTGGGCCATTTGGGAACCGTTCCATTCAACACAGGTTATTAAGAATGGTGCCAGGGTTCTTACCAATGGCGAATCCATTCAATCTTCAAGCCCCGGATTTCAAATTGTTCGTAGTACGTTCGCAAAGGAAAATCCAGATTTAGTCGTTCTTTACTTAAAAGTCACAGAGAAGGCAACTCGGTGGCAAAATGAACATCCAAAAGAGGCTGCTGAGTTATATGCAAAGCTAAAAAAGGTAGATAAAAAGATTATTGAGCAGGTAATTAAAAACTCAGAAGCGGCAAATCTCCCCATTACCGAAGAAATAATAAAGAGTCAACAGGAGACCGCGGATCTTCTATATGAACTCGGCGCTCTTAAAAAGAAGATCAATGTTTTGGAAGTTGTTGATAATTCATATATCGAAAAAGCATTGAAAGAGTAGCAAGAATTGTAATGGAGCGATACGTAAAAAACAGTTACCTTGAAGCTGAGGGTAACTGTTTTTTTGTTGATGAAAAAAATCTGCTCCGAGATTGCCCTTCTTTTTCACAATTCCCCACAATTCCTTGATATTTGTGCCGCTTTTTCTATGTACAGTAGAAAGCAAAGAAAGACAGCAAAGGAGGATATGCATCATGGGTTTTTATGATGAAGAATATGCCGGTATACAAAAGAAAAGAAAAAGTGGCAGGGCCTCGGTCTTTTTATCTGCCTTAATCGGTGCCGTAATCGGCGGAATGTTGGTGCTAATGCTGCTGCCGTCTTTAGTACGATCAGGGTACGTTCCTGAAGCGAAACAAGCACAACCAAAAAATGTAACGAGCGTTCCTGTTTCCACTTCTGGTGGACAAACAACCTCTAATGTTACAAAAGCAGTAAATAAAACGGAGAATACGGTAGTCGGCGTTATTAATATGCAGCAGCACCAAAGCTTTGCAGGTATGAGCACACAGATGGAAGAACAGGGAAATGGTTCAGGTGTCATTTTCCGTAAGACAAATGGTAAGGCGTATATCGTTACGAATAATCATGTAATTGAGGGTGCTAGTGAAGTGCAAGTTTCGCTGGCTACGAATAAAAAACCACTAACAGCGAAAATCATTGGTGCCGATCCAATAACGGATCTTGCCGTTCTTGAAATTGATGGAGGACAGGTGAAGGAAGTGGCTGAATTCGGCGATTCATCCAAGCTTCAGGTCGGCGAATCGGCGATTGCGATCGGGAATCCGCTTGGTATGGAATTCTCCCGAACGGTTACAGGAGGGATTATCAGCTCTACGGATCGTACTATGCCAGTCGATTTAGATAAAGACGGCCAAACAGACTACGAAATGAATGTCATTCAAACGGATGCAGCGATTAATCCGGGAAACAGCGGTGGACCACTTCTAAATGCAGAAGGACAGGTTATTGGAATTAACAGCCTTAAAATTGCTCAAACGGGTGTAGAAGGTCTTGGTTTTGCTATTCCGATTAATGAAGTGAGCCGCATTATTGACGATTTGATTCGCTATCATTCGGTACAACGTCCGTATATCGGAATCGGCCCTGTTGATTTACAACGGATTTCACCTGATGAGTGGAAGAATACCCTGGGATTGCCTGAAAAGGTTCAAAGCGGGGTGGTCGTTCGGAATGTTGAGAATGTAAGTCCTGCACAGAAAGCAGGCTTACAAATGTATGATGTAATTGTAAAGCTGGATAATCAAGAAATTGAGAACTCCGCCCAACTGCGCAAGTATCTTTTTGAAAAGCGTGCAGGTGACAATATAGAGATTAGCTATTACCGTGATGGCAAGCTGAAAATCGCAAAAATTACGCTTGGTAAACAGGAAGCACAATAAAGAAGAGAACGAGCCGCTTATCAGATAAGCGGCTCGCGTTGCATATAGCAGGATTTATTTTTGCTTACCTTTTACCGGAACGGCTTCGCCGAAGTACTCTTCAAGCGTAACACCGCGGTTGGCAACAGCCTGCGCGATGTCCTTGCCAACATAGCGTATATGCCACGGTTCATATGAGTATCCTGTAATGGATTCCTTGTCTTTTGGATAGCGGATAATGAATCCGAATGCTGGTGCATTTTTAGCAAGCCATTTGCCTTCTTTTGTATTGCCGAATCTCTGTTCGAGTCCGTAGCTTACACTGGCACTGGAAACGTCCATGGCAAGACCGGTTTGATGTTCACTCTGACCGGGGTATGCGCTGGTGCGATTGGCTACTTCTTTTCCTTTTTTCTTGGCGTTCCGGCTAAAAATGGCTTTTTGTGTAGAATACGAACGGTACCCGGATACGGCTTTCAGGTCGATGCGATCCTTTTTCGCCTGAGCGAACAACGCTTCCAGTGCACGTGCTGCCGAACGACGCAGTTGTTTCTTCGGACTATCTCCGGCGAACGAGAAAGCTACATTCGGTACAACAAGATCGGTCGGTTCATAGTCTGCTGGTAGATTTCGTTTCTTGTTGACTAGCACTGTAACACTTGACGCGTTGGTAACGATTACTTTTCCATTCCCGTCAATAGATACAGTTTTGTCTTTTTCTTTGGAAGCAGGTGGTGGTGGTGGGGTCGGTCTTTTCTCAGTCTCTTGTTGATTTTCGTTTGAGCCGTTCGTATCTTTGTCCATATTCGAGGCGGGAAGGGGTTGATTTTTTTGCTCCGACTGTCCGGTAGTTTTATCTTCTTCCTTTGGTTTTTCTGGCTGCTGAGCCGGTTGCTTGATTTGGGTTTGCTCATTCACTCCTGTACTTACTGTCTCTTTCTTATCTGTACCGCATGCACTTACGCTTATGCATAGTAAAATTGCCGCAGCTCCTCTGCCGATAAATTTTGTATTCATTTGTTTTTCATGTGCCTCCATCCCATATATCAGTTTCTTGTATTAGTAAACTACATTAGAACCAAATAGTAAATATTTTGAATGTATCACAAAAGGTTACGTAACAGAACGAGAAGCCGAGTAACGATACGATAGGCGATAGCATAAAATGACAGCGAAAAGGAGAGGTGAAGGAAATTGTATTCCGCTTATATGTCACAGGGTGCTCCCGCTATGGGTGTACAGATGATTGCAACCGCGAGGATCCAGGGAGGTCCGCTGGCTCCTGGCATTACTGGTATTGTACAGTTTGTACCAATTCCTGGAGGAACATGGGTATCTGCCTACATAGAAGGTCTTCCGCCTTATCGACCGGCCAAGGGCGAGAAACCACCTATTGGCCCGTTTGGTTTCCATCTTCATGAATTTGGAAACTGCCAGGTGGGTGACCCGGCAAAACCGTTTATGTCAGCCGGTGAGCATTGGAACCCGACCAATCAGCCACACGGCAACCATGTGGGAGATTTTCCTGTATTATTCTCAAACAGCGGCAGAGCAATTATGGGGTTTTTTACAGATAAATTTACTGTTCCCCAGGTCATTGGTAAATCCGTTATTATTCATGAGAATCCAGATGATTATCGCTCGCAGCCATCTGGAGATGCGGGCAGGCGCCTGGCCTGCGGCGTGATTCGGCAGGGGTATTGATCGCGCTGTGCCCTATCTTTAGCGAAGGAGAGAAAAAATGTACGGATTTTATCCTAATGGGTATAGTCGATTTCCGATAACTACGGAACCTGGCGATGTAAAGCTTTTTCAGCATTCAGCTATGCAATTTCTCCGACCGGCGCAAGAGCTCCAGCACTTACTGCAAACGATTGCCTCCCAGCCCGGCTTTGCCAGACAAGTAAAGGAAGCGGCGTCACTAAACCAGACAGATACGGTAAAACGTTTAATTCGCTCTATGGGTGTCACAACCCTTGGCGATGTAAAATTTACTCCGGACGGATTGCTCGTTGTTTTTCAATCCAATGATAAGCAGGCCTGTTTTGCGATACGACTGTCTCTGTGCTGGTAGCGGCAGTCTCCTTTACCGCAAAAGCGCATGATAAAAAGCCGAGGTATGTTGCATACCTGCGGCTTTTTGGCACTTACTCTTCATCCCGCTCGTTAGGAACGATAATATATTGACCTGTCAAAGCATCCACATATCCGTATCCTTCCGAATAGTCCCATGCATAAACAAGAATCGGCGCTGGAGCACGCTGATCAAAGTATTGCGGCCAAACGTATTGCAGCTTTGGTGATTTATTTTTTAGAAAAGCCTCAAGTGCTTGTTCTTTCGTTACGATGTCCTTTGAATCGGGAAGATCCAGTTTGTCCTTCGGTGTAGTAAGCGAGAATGAGACAATGTTCCCCGTCTGATTGTCTACTGAAACCTGATAGGTACGATCCATGATAGGGACGCCCTGATATGTTTCGTAGAAAAAGAAGCTATATTCCTTAGGCTGGTGCTCGGTGAACCCTTCTGGTAATTTACTCTTATCTACCCAGGAAGGCAGTTCTCGTTCCGGATAAGTAAAGCCTGTCCATTCCAGCTGTGTTGCGGAAGGGCTCGCGTATTTTTCAAGGAAATTGCGTGCAGTAGCGAAAGCCTCATCCTGTGTTACTTTTGCCGGCTGTGCTTTTTGATCTGTATTCAACTGTAAGCTGGCGTATTGTACCTGACCGGTTTTTTTATCTGCTGCTACACTTGCATATGTTTGATCATCTTCTGTGCTGAAGTGATACACTTGTTGTGGGCTTTCTTTCTCCCATGCCATACCTCGTCGTTCTTCAATACGTAACTTCGCTACGGCATCCTTGTTATCGAATACTTTGGCAAGGAGCTGCTTCGCTTCTTCTTCGGAACGGACAATAAGCTGCTGTCCTTTTGGAGAAAGCTCGACCTTTTTATTTGGTGTGGGCTTACTTTGCTCGTCAGCAAGTTCTTTGCCACTCATCGTATCGACTGCTTTACCCGTTTGCGGTTGATAGTATCCAAAATTATAAAAATCATAACGCAGAACAGGCTTCGTTTTTGTGTTATCCATCGAGCGACTGTACTCTTCCGGTTGCTCTTCTACATAGCTTAGGCTTACACTGTCAGCCGTAGCGATTTTTTGCTTAATTTCTTCCACAGACAGAGCGGTATCCGGCTTCGGTACGGTGATCTTGTCTAGGTCGATGGGATCATATGAATAGCTTGTGACATGGCCGAATGAATCGACACTGATACGTGGTCCCACATTCCCTTCTACAGGGATACCATTCAG
Source organism: Aneurinibacillus migulanus (assembly GCF_001274715.1). Classification (GTDB taxonomy): domain Bacteria; phylum Bacillota; class Bacilli; order Aneurinibacillales; family Aneurinibacillaceae; genus Aneurinibacillus; species Aneurinibacillus migulanus. The sequence goes on from NZ_LGUG01000004.1 coordinate 2,272,676, forward strand.
CATAAGTGGGAAATCTGCAGTGCGTTCACTCCAGGTCGTTTGTGTACCATCTTCGTTATCAATACTCGAAGAGCCGCCTGAGTTTGATTTAGGCTTGCCGAACTTTTTTCTCTCTTCTGTTCCGAGCCACTCGGTAAGAAACTTGTCTGCCGACTCATACGTCAGTTTGAGTGAAGGGCTCTTATCAGATGCCCATTCCCAGATGTTCAAATTGAGTCTAAGAAGTTCTCCGGTTTTAGTATCGAACATAAGGTCAGCGTTGGATGCTCCTTTTTGATTTCCCTGTTCTTCTGGTTTTCTGTTACTAAGAGAAATGGAAAAACGACCGCTATCTTCCTGGGATTGGCTCATAACGATAGTTAGCTTCTTCAATTCCGGCTGAAGTGTAAATAGCTTGTCCATCGTTTTTTGTACGGCAGGCGGGATAGGGGCAAGGTTTTCTGTTGTTGTGTCTGATGTGCTGCTTGTAGTTGATTCTACGGGCTGGGCTTGAACAGCTTCACCTTCCGCTGCCAATGCAGGTGCAGCAGGAACAAGTGAGGATGCCAACAATAAGGCAGCCAGCGGTAATGAATGCTTCATTAATAACTCTCCTTTTGGATATAAATAGAAACTATGTTTTATTTTATCATAAGAAAACAGGAAAAAATCAACAATTTCATATAGAGATGCATATAGGAATGAAAAAAGTCGGGGTACAGTAAGTACCTACCGACTTTTTAGCTTTATTCTTCATCCCATTCGCTAGGAACGATAATATATTGACCTGTCAATGCATCCACATATCCGAACCCTTCCGAATAGTCCCATGCATAAACAAGAATCGGAGCCGGAGCACGCTGATCAAAGTATTGCGGCCAAACGTATTGCAGCTTTGGTGATTTATTTTTTAGAAAAGCCTCAAGTGCCTGTTCTTTCGTTACGATGTCTTTTGAATCGGGAAGATCCAGTTTGTCCTTCGGTGTAGCAAGCGAGAATGAGACAATGTTCCCCGTCTGATTGTCTACTGAAACCTGATAGGTACGATCCATGATAGGAACGCCCTGATATGTTTCATAGAAAAAGAAGCTATATTCCTTAGGCTGGTGCTCGGTGAACCCTTCTGGTAATTTACTCTTATCTACCCAGGAAGGTAGTTCCGGTTCTTTGTAATAAGTAGAGTCCGTCCACTCTAGTAGTGTTGTGGAAGGGCTGGCGTATTTTTCAAGGAAATTGCGTGCGGTAGCGAAAGCCCGGTCCTTAGCTACTTTTGCCGGCTGTGCTTTTTGATCTGTATTCAACTGTAAGTTAGCATATTGTACCTGACCGGTTTTTTTATCTGCTGCTACACTTGCAAATATTTTATGATCTTCTGTGCTGAACTCATACATTTGTTGCGGGCTTTCTTTCTCCCATGCCATACCTCGTCGTTCTTCAACACGTAACTTCGCTACGGCATCCTTGTTATTGAATACTTTGGCAAGGAGCTGCTTCGCTTCTTCTTCAGAACGGACAATGAGCTGTTCTCCTTTCGGATAAAGCACGACCTTTTTATTTGGAGTAGGTTTATTCTGACCGTCAGCAAGTTCTTTGCCACTCATCGTATCGACTGCTTTACCCGTTTGCGGTTGATAGTATCCGTACTGTTGCAAATCATAGAGTAGAGCAGGTTTTGATTTTGTGTTATCCAGTAAGCGGCTGTATTTCTCAGGTTGATGTTCCATATAATACAGGCCTAGGCTATCAGCTGTAGCGATTTTTTGCTTAATTTCTTCAACAGGCAGAGCTGTATCTGGCTTTGGTATAGTAACCTTATTCAGGTCGATTGGGCTATATGTATAGCTTGTGATATGGCCGGATGCATCGACACCGATGCGTGGTCCGACATCACCTTCTACAGGGATCCCATTTAGGATAAGCGGGAACTGTGCATGGCGTTCTCTCCATGACGTTTGTGTACCGTCATCATTGTGAGCGGTGGAACCGCTACTACCACGAGATACAGGCTTGCCGAATTGTTTTCTCTCTTCTGCTCCGAGCCACTGGGTAAGGAACTTCTCCGCTGTCTCGTATGTCAGTTGGAGAGAAGGAAGCTTGTCGGATGACCAGGCGGCGGCCTGAACATTCAACAAAAGCAATTCTCCTGTTTTTTCATCGAATTCCAGATGAGCGCTCATGCCTTCTTTCGAATTTCTGAGTTCTTCTTCTTTTTTGTCGCTAAGATACACCCGAAAATGCTGATTATCTTCCCGAATGGTGCTTGTGATGATATTTAATTTCTTCAATTCCGGCTGAAGTGTAAACAGCCTGTCCATTGTTTTTTGCACGGCAGGTGGAATAGGGACAAGATTTTCTGTTGCTGCGTCTGATGTGTTGGATGTAGCTGATTCTGCGGGCTGTGCTTGAACGGCTTCACCTTCCGCTGCTAATGCAGGTGCAGCAGGGACAAGCGAAGAGGCCAACAGCAGGGCAGCTAATGGCAATGAATGTTTCATTACAACTCTCCTTTTTTGAATATAAGTAGTAACTATTTTTATTCTATCATATGAAAGATTAGGAAAAAATCAATCGTTTTATCATTATTTACTAGTGAAATACGTATGCAGTATGTGGATATATATACAAAAAACGGAGACGTATAGAAACGCCTCCGTTTTTAATCGTATATTGAAACCTGTAAAATTCCATGATAAAATGAAGAGTGCCAATCAACTCTCTTCATAAATTCATTATAATATCTCAATATAATGATATCATAAGAGATTAGGATTGTCAAATGCTTTGCATGGTAAATTTTCGTGACAAGGAGTGGGGATATGGGTGCGAATCAGGAGTGGCAAGAAGAACAACAACGGGTGAACCGAGTTGTCGGGCAAATCGGTAAACAAATCGATACTCTTCAACGGCAGGTTGGTGAGATAAAAGCCGAGGTTGTGGATATCCGCAAAAATTTCTGGGATGATGTGACCGTTAATTTTGATGACGCGCATGAAGCGGCAGAAACATACGCCAGCATGAAACAACAGGCGGAAGTTCTATCGGAAAGGGAACGCAGCCACAGGCATGCAAAAGAGCGACTAACGACGCTTGGCAGGCTCTTACAGTCTCCTTATTTCGGGCGCATCGATTTTGCGGAAGCCGGAGAAAAAACAGAACGCATTTATCTTGGCATCGCTTCTTTGCTTGATGAGAATGGAGAAGATTTTCTTGTTTACGATTGGCGCGCTCCCATCTCTAGTCTCTATTATGACTATCCGCCCGGCCCGGCACAATACGAAGCGCCAGGTGGCACAATTACTGGAACGATGGAGCTAAAGCGACAATACGTAATCCGTGACAGTTGTATTCGCAGCATGTTCGATACGGGTGTTACTATCGGGGATGAACTGCTGCAGGAAGTGCTGGGTAAGCAAGCGAACACACAGATGAAAAGTATTGTAGCTACCATTCAAAAGGAACAAAACCGCATTATCCGCAATGAACGGAGTCGGCTGCTTATTGTACAGGGCGCAGCCGGCAGCGGGAAGACGTCCGCTGCCCTTCAGCGTGTCGCCTATTTGCTGTACAGGTATCGGGAGACGCTACAGGCGGAACAGATTGTATTATTTTCTCCTAACCCGATGTTTAATAGCTATGTCTCTACAGTTCTTCCCGAGCTTGGGGAGAAAAATATGCAGCAGACGACGTTTCAGGAATATCTGGAACGGCGGCTTGGCAAGGCGTTTCATCTTGAAGATACGTTTACACAGATGGAATATACCTTATCGGCGATGAATGAACCGGGCTATGCGGCGCGCATCGAAGGAATCCGTTACAAAGCGAGTAGCGATTTTATGGAAACCATCGAAAGATACGTATCTGTTCTCGGTAAGAAAGGGATGCTCTTCAAGGATATAAAGTTTCGGGGCGAGGTGATTCTTTCTGCGGAATATATTAAAGAACAATTCTATGCGCTGGATTCTGCCCTGCGGATTCCCAATCGTATGAAGCTGCTTGCGGATAGATTGCTGGAGGAGTTGAAAGAGAGGGCCCGATTGGAGCGAACGAAGCCATGGGTGGAGGATGAAATCGAGCTGCTTGATAAAGAAGCGTACCTGGAGGCATATAATAATCTCCGGAAGAAAAAACGATATACAGAAGATACGTTTGACGACTTTGAGCGTGAGCAGAAGTTGCTTGCCAAAATGGTTGTGCAAAAACACTTTAAGCCTTTGCAAAAGCGTGTAAAGCGACTCCGTTTTCTCGATATGGTTGCTATATATCGGCAGTTGTTTACGGATCCACAGTATATAACCCAATTTACGCCTGATGACGAATTGCCAGAACATTGGGTGGACATCTGTGTACAAACAACAGAGAGACTAGACCGTTCTGTATTAGCCTATGAGGATGCAACACCGTATTTGTATTTACAGGAGCAGCTTGAAGGCTTTCAGACAAATACGCTTGTTCGACATGTATTTATCGATGAAGCGCAGGATTACTCTCCGTTTCAGTTCGCTTTCATTAAGCGATTGTTTCCCCGTAGCAAAGTGACGGCGCTTGGCGATTTGAATCAGGCCATTTATGCTCATGCTGTTGTTAATACTGGGTTATCGGCTTTGTCGTCGCTATATGAAAAGGAAGAAAGCGAAGCGTTCGTGCTTACACGTAGCTATCGCTCCACCCGTCAGATTGTTGAATTCACCCGAGGACTTATCGATGGAGGAGAGGAGATCCAGCCGTTCAACCGTGACGGCAATAAGCCGACAGTGACGCAAGCGGCTGACATGACTGAGCTTACCAGAAATGTTGCCGACCGCATCCGCATGCTCCAGGCTGCCGGACATCGAACGGTTGCTATTATATGCAAAACCGCCAGAGAAAGCCGGGATGCGTATGAAGCATTGAACGCCAGCATTCCGCTTCGCCTTATCGGAAAAGAGACATCTTCTTATGAGTCCGGTGTGTTGGTCATTCCTTCTTATCTCGCAAAGGGTGTAGAATTTGATGCGGTTATCATCTACAATGGCTCCAAAACCCAGTATGAAAGGGAGAGTGAGCGTAAGCTGTTCTATACCGCATGTACCCGGGCTATGCATGAATTACACATATATTTCGTTGAAGAGATGAGCCCGTTTATATATAGGGCTCCCTCTGAAACGTATACTGTAATAGAAAAATCATATAAATAAAAAACGAAAAAAGCCTATGGTTTTCCATTTTTGAACACCATAGGCTTTTTGTTGAATAACAGAGCCTTATTGTTATACCCAGCCGCGTGCCTGCATGGCTTCGGCAATTCGTTTTAAAGAAATCATATATGCAGATGTACGGAAATCGACGTCATACTGCTTTGCGAGAGAACTTACTTCATTATAAGAATGAACCATTACATCACGTAGCTTGTGATTGACTTCCTCCTCGCTCCAATAGTAATTCATCAGATTCTGCACCCATTCAAAGTAGGAAACCGTAACCCCGCCAGCATTGGCCAGAATATCGGGAATAACGAGAATTCCTTTTTGGAATAAAATTTTGTCCGCTTCTGGCGTAGTCGGGCCATTGGCGGCTTCCGCTACGATGCGTGCTTTTACTTTTTCTGCATTTTTCAGCGTAATTACATTCTCCAGTGCAGCCGGAACGAGAATATCAACATCCAGCTCCAGGATTTCTTCTGCTTGCTGAAGGTGATAACGCGCGTCATAATTCATAATTGTCGAGGAATCCTTCAATTGCGTAACCACGGTAAGATCAAGTCCTTGTGGCTGATACAGTGCACCTTTAGAATCGCTTACTGCTACGATTTTGCAACCTTGTGCAGCCAAAAGTTCAGCAGCGATTCGACCTGCATTGCCGAATCCTTGAATAGCCACGGTGGCACCTTTCATTTGCTTTCCTGCTTCTTTTAACGCTTCTTCGATCGTGTATACACAACCGCGTGCTGTTGCTTCATTACGTCCTTTAGAACCGCCGATGATAAGCGGTTTACCAGTGATGACGCCAGGATTGAACGCTCTTGTAATTCGGCTGTACGTATCCATCATCCAGCCCATAATTTGCGGATTGGTATATACATCAGGTGCGGGAATATCTTTTTCCGGCCCGATGAAGTCTGCTATGGACTCCATAAAACCTCGGCTAATCCGTTCAAGCTCCCCTTTGCTGAATTCGTGCGGATCGCAGATAACCCCGCCTTTTCCACCGCCATACGGCAGGCTGACGACACCGCATTTGAAGCTCATCCACATGGATAATGCTTTTACTTCATCCATTGTTACATCGGGATGGAAGCGGATACCGCCTTTTGTCGGTCCGATTGCATCATTATGCTGTGAACGGAACCCTTCGAATACACGGATGCTACCATCATCCATTTTTACCGGAAAATTAACGGAAAGAACACGCATTGGCTTCTTCAGAATGTCTATAATCCCTCGATCAAGCCCCAGAATCTTTGCTGCATTTTCAATTTGTGTCTGGACGATTTGATACGGATTCAGTACTTCTTCGCTGCTTTGTTTTGTCTCCTGTAAAATGGTCATAATTTTTTAACCTCCCCTATTGATTGAACATTCAGATATTATCTGTTTAAAAAAGAACATGTATCTCATCTTTATATATGTTTTCAGCCATTTTTTTGAAAAATGACCTTTATTTCGCTACATATGTATTTTATAATTGAAAATTAATCTAAACAATATTAAAAATAGATAAAATCAATGCTATATTGAGATGAATAGTGTGGTGAAGTAAGTATGGAGTTTAGACAAATACAATATTTTATTGAAGTGGCCAAGCGAGAACATGTAACTGAGGCGGCTCTCGCTTTGCATGTTGCTCAATCGGCTGTAAGTCGACAGATTTTCAACCTGGAAGCGGAATTGGGCGTCAATCTATTTATCCGGGAGGGCCGGAATGTGAAGCTGACACCCATCGGAAGAATGTTTTTAGAACATATGCAACAAGCAATGCAAGTTATCGAAAAAGCGAAGCGGGAAGTAGAAGAATATCTGGATCCTGAAAAAGGCCGCATCCGCATCGGTTTTCCCAGCAGCCTGGCTGCCTATACACTTCCCACCGTTATTTCGGCTTTTCGTGAAACGTATCCGCACGTCAAGTTTCAATTGCGTCAAGGGTCCTATCATTTTTTAATCGATGCCGTAGCAAAAGGAGATATAGACATGGCTTTGCTTGGACCAATGCCTAAGTCAAATCCCCGCATTAAAGGCCATATTTTATTTCTCGAAAACATTGTTGCATTGTTGCCATCGCACCATCCGCTCGCAGGCCAGGCATCTTTGCAATTAAGTCAATTACGGAACGATTCATTCGTACTGTTTCCTAAAGGATTCGTATTGCGTGAAATCGTAGTTGATACTTGCCAGCAACTTGGCTTTCAGCCTACGGTGTCTTTTGAAGGGGAGGATATCGATGCGATTAAAGGATTGGTTGCAGCCGGTCTTGGTGTTACGCTCATTCCTGAAATTACGCTGATCGATAGTATCCCGCGCTCAACGGTGAAGCTCCCTATTAGCGAACCGATGGTTACCCGTACCGTCGGTGTCATTATTTCCAGTGAACGCGATTTGCTTCCTACAGAGAAATTGTTCTATGATTTTCTGAAGAAGTTCTTTACGGTATTGGGCAGGTTTGAGATGTAATATGTAAATAATGGAGGGGACCAGAATGAATGCGGATAAACATCTTTCTACAAAGGTGAAAAAAGCGTTTGAGGAATTTGCAGGTAGAAAAATTAGAAATAAAGCCATTGAGGTTGCCGTTCGACACGTACAAAATATTCAAGGTGCGAATCCCTCTCTAACAATAGAGGAAGTTATCGATCAGGCCATTATGAAAACGATCAAGGATGGTATGGTATTCTAGCTATATACATCTGATTTGATACATCGACAAATTTTTGTGGTGAGAGGTAAGAAAAAAAGGAAGGGCGGTAGGCGGGAGCGGTCGGAAAAGGACACGCTTGCTTTTTTTCTGCTGGAGCGCAGGGCGCATCCAACCTCTTCTTTTTCTGAATCGCCTCCTTCCAACCACGCTGCCCTGTCAAACTATCAAGTGTAATTTATATAGCATATGTTGCGTCTGCGTATCATTTCAATCGAAAATATGGATAAAATTACCGGATAATTCGATGTATAATGCAGTCTCCATGTGGAAAATTAAAACTATCTTCAACCAACATTCACCATTAGGAGGACGTACAATTATGGCTCGAAACCAAAGAAGAAACACGAATGAACTAGTTGCTCCACAAGCACGTACAGCTATCGATCAAATGAAGTATGAAATCGCATCAGAATTTGGTGTTCAACTCGGACCGGATACTACTTCACGTCAGAACGGTTCCGTTGGTGGAGAAATTACCAAGCGCCTTGTACAGATGGCAGAACAACAGCTTGGCGGACGCATGCACTAAGTTGATTATTATTTCTGGTGAACAGCCTCCTGCACGATACGGGAGGCTGTTTTACTTTCCTGCCTTAACTGCTTTTAGAAAATAAAGAAGATATGAAATAAAAAAACAATATGCTATTCTTGATGAGAGTGAAAAGAGGATAAAAGGTGGAGATACATATGCAAGAAAGAAAAGTCGCATTAATTACAGGCGCGGCTACCGGTATCGGGCGCGCCATCACCCTGCGTTTGGCGCAAGAAGACATAAATGTGGTGATTAACTATTCGCGCTCCGAACAAGAAGCACGGCAGACGCAAAAAGATGTGGAAACATATGGGGTAAAAAGTTTATTGCATCGTGCCGATGTAGCGGATGATGAGGCCGTTCGCCTGATGATAAAAGAAACATTAGATACGTTCGGACGTCTCGATATTCTCGTTAATAATGCAGGTACAACAAACTTTGTTGATCATGACAATCTGGAAGGATTAAAGGATGAGTACTGGGATCGGGTAATGAACATTAATGTGAAAGGAATGTTTTCTTGCTGCCGTGCAGCAGCCCCAGAATTGAAAAAACGTAACGGCTGTATCGTTAATATTACTTCGATTGCAGGTATGACGGGGCTCGGCAGTTCGATTGCATATGCGGCTTCGAAAGCGGCCGCCATCAGTGTTACAAAATCGTTGGCACGCGTGCTGGCCCCTGAAGTACGCGTGAACAGCATTGCACCTGGCGTCGTCGAAACCCGCTGGGTAGAAGGCCAGGAAGAGCATGTGAAGCGATTGGCAGAAGGAACACCTCTCGGTCGGGTAGCCTCTCCTGAGGATATAGCGGAAGCTACGTATTCTCTGATTTTTCATGCGAATTTTGTGACCGGACAAAATCTTGTAGTGGACGGTGGTATGTTTATATAAATTACAAATAATATTTCGACGGTCGTGTAGCTGTAGGTAGAAAAAATGGAGGGAAGGAGAAAAAAATAGAGGTGCCGCTGCGCTTTCAAATCTAATCGGAAGCGCAGCGTTTTCCGTTCTTTTTTAGCCCTTTTTTTCTCCCAGTGCAACCAGCAGCTCCTCTACATGTTTACGCTTGTCCTCAATCGATTCCACGTTTTCCTCGTTTTTTTGCATCTCCATAGCTTTTTGCCGCTCCTGCTGCTCAATAATATGTTCAGGAACACCTATATACGAAGCATTATTTAGTCTGCCTTTTTCCTGCTTCTTTTCGAGCGATGTTTTATTCTTGCGATAATCTTGCTCTAATGCTTTATATGCGTAACCGGTCAGATTTTTTACTTTTCCCGATTGGTAATCGCGTTCGACAATGGTTAAATTGTCTAGAATGTATGCTTCGTCATACGTTTTGATAATATGATCGATCTGAATTTCAGTAAGACCGAACTCACGCAAACGAGAGATTAACCCCGGTTCACCTTCAGACAACGGTAATTCTCCTTGTACCTCAACCTCACGTTTTTGAATAATAAAGTTTATTTTTGCTACTTTCCGTCCTGATTTAATCTCCTCAAAGTCAAAAGAAATATCCGTTTTCTCTGCGAGTTCTTTCTGAGCTACTTTTAACACCTTGCTCTTGAAGTGTCCATATCTTTCGTATTCATTCTTCTCAATTCCAAGAATAAACTTTAGATCAGCCAAATCAAAAAAACGTGTGCCGATTTGTGCATACTGTTTAAGGAGTTCATAGATACGAATAGAATATACACTGCGTAGTTGCATAACATCATACAATCGATATGTAGTGAAACGTTCTTTCAATTGAAGAAGGTAAGGCTTTAATTTTGGGGAAAATTCAAGCTCCATATACCCTTGTCCAACAAAATATTCGGCCGAAGCCAGCCAATGAAGGTATAGCAGCGACTTTTCTTTTTTGATACCGAACGTTTTCTTCATCAATCCCTTGATGATTTCCTGTATATCATTATGTACACCTTTGTTTTTTAATCCCAGCAATGTAACAAACTCGTCCACTTCAATTCGATAACGGGTAAACTCCTTATCTTCCGGTTGCACTTTGGCAGCCAGCATAAGAATAATACGCTGCTCATTTGTTGTTAGCTTATAGGAAGCTTCAATAAGCCCATTCGACTTTGTTACAAGCAATTTGTCGTTGGTCTTGCCAAGAGACACGATCAACCACTCCTTATATATATCTGTTTTCATATCTCGACACTCTTACACTGAGTTTTATTATAGCTTTTGTGAAATGAGTAGTCACCAAATTAGAGGAATATTTCACCCTGTTTTAGTGACCTTTCGCCCTGAAATGGTGATACTTCACCCTGTTTTAGTGACCTTTCGAACCCTGAAATGGTGATATTTCACCCTGTTTTAGTGATCTTTCACCCTGAAATGGTGATGCTTCACCCTGTTTTAGTGACCTTTCAATCCTAGAAATCTAGTAATACCAAGGCTTTCAAGCACCCGAAAACATATAAAACAAAAAAACAATATAAAACACAAGATCGTAAAAACAACGTTACTCTATATTCATATGGATAGAATTACAAAAAGTGGGTAAACAATAGTTGATAGGAAATCATGCATAGAAAGTGCGGAAAAGGAGGCTATTCATTTGCGTGAGAAAATGAATGGAGAACATGAAACGGAAAACACGTTAACAAATCGTCAAGGTCATCCTGTAACAGACAATCAGAATGTTAGAACTGTTGGCAGACGCGGACCTACTACGCTGGAAAATTATGATTTTCTAGAGAAGATTACTCACTTCGATAGGGAACGTGTTCCAGAACGGGTTGTTCATGCCCGTGGTACAGGGGCGCATGGCTACTTTGAAGCGTATGGAAAAGTGGGTGAGGAACCCGTTTCTACATATACAAGAGCCAAGCTTTTTCAACAATCCGGGAAGCGGACTCCCGTTTTTGTGCGCTTCTCTACGGTTACCCATGGTACCCATTCTCCGGAAACATTGCGCGATCCGCGCGGTTTCGCTGTGAAATTTTATACGGAGGATGGAAACTGGGATCTCGTAGGAAACAACCTTAAAATCTTCTTTATTCGTGATCCTCTGAAATTTCCTGATTTAATCCATGCGTTCAAACCTGACCCTGTTACAAACATTCAGGACTCGGAGCGTATTTTTGACTTTATTTCTAATTCACCAGAAGCTATGCATATGATTACGTTTCTTTTTTCGCCATGGGGCATTCCGGCGAACTACAGACAGATGCAGGGATCAGGCGTTAACACATATAAATGGGTAAACCAGGAAGGCAAAGCAGTCCTTATTAAGTACCATTGGGAACCAATAAAACAAGGAATTAAAAATCTTACCCAAAAAGAAGCGGAAGAAATTCAGGGGAAAAACTTTAATCATGCAACCCAGGATTTGTATGAAGCCATCGAAAGGGGCGACTATCCGGAATGGGAGCTCTGTGTGCAGATAATGAGTGATGATGAGCATCCAGAACTTGACTTCGATCCGCTAGATCCGACAAAGCTCTGGCCAGAAGATACATTTCCTTTCCTTCCTGTCGGAAAAATGGTACTCAATAAAAATCCAGAAAATTACTTTGCTGAAGTGGAGCAAGTTTCTTTTGGTACTGGTGTACTGGTAGATGGGCTTGATTTTTCGGATGATAAGCTACTGCAAGGACGTACTTTTTCTTATTCGGACACACAACGCTATCGCGTAGGGGCGAATTACTTACAATTGCCGATTAATGCCCCGAAAAAACATGTGGCCACGAATCAAGAAGGCGGGCAAATGCTTTATAAGGTAGATCGCGAAGACCCGCATATTAACTATGAACCTTCAACAATCGGAGGGCTAAAAGAGGCAAAACAGCCGGGGACAGAGTATACTCCACATATTGAAGGAAATCTTGTGCGACAAAAAATCGATCGAACGAATGACTTTAAACAGGCCGGTGAACGTTACCGATTACTTGAAGATTGGGAAAAGGAAGAACTTGTTTCCAATCTTGTAGGCGCACTTGGCTCTTGTCGAAAAGTTATCCAGGATAAAATGGTACAGCTTCTTACAAAATGTGATGAGGAATATGGGCACAGAGTAGCGGAAGGCTTGAAGAAAACGGGAAGTGATGAGAAAGGACACATTGGTGGACCAATAGGTGCTACGCAAACGGATGAAGCGGTAGAAAAAGCGGAGCAAGAAGGACATTCAGCAGATCCGTATTAATGTGATACGATTAGCAGGGACAGAAACAATCCATTATAAGGAGGTGAAAACCGTTATAAATTCAGATTTATAACGGCGGTACATGAGTGTTCATATTGGAGCGAAGCAAGGAGATATTGCAGAAAGCATTCTCTTGCCAGGTGACCCGCTTCGCGCAAAATATATTGCTGAGACGTTTTTGGACGATGTCACCTGCTATAACGAGATACGGGGCATGCTGGGATTTACGGGAACGTATAAAGGAAATCGGGTGTCTGTACAAGGAACAGGTATGGGGGTTCCTTCTATTTCTATCTATGTGAATGAACTGATTCGCGAGTATGGAGTGAAGAATCTTATTCGTGTCGGTACATGCGGTGGCATTCAAAAAGACGTGCATGTACGTGATGTCATCATTGCTATGACGGCCTGCACAGATTCGAACATGAATCACCTGACATTTCCAGGCTTCGACTTTGCTCCTTGTGCCAGCTTTGATTTGTTAAAAGCGGCATATGACACAGGCATCGAAAAAGGGTTGCATATTCGTGTAGGAAATATTCTGACTGCCGATGTGTTTTATCGTGAGAGCATGGAGATGGTGAAGAAGCTAGGGGAATATGGCGTGCTTGCCGTTGAAATGGAAACCACAGCCCTGTATACACTAGCTGCCAAGTACGGTGTACATGCTTTATCTATTCTGACTGTAAGTGATCATATTTTTACCGGCGAAGAGACTACAGCTCAAGAGCGTCAAACGACATTTAATGATATGATTATCATGGCGTTGGAGACAGCCGTATCTACCGCGTAATAAGCAGAAGGGGCGAAGCTTCGCTCCTTTTTTTATTGAGTATGTATTTTTTGTGGGGCGCTGTTCAACGTTGTGGCTCACCATTATTTCTTGTCTATGGGTCTTACAAAAACATTTGCTTCGAATGGTGGGCTAATTTTAGGAATGGCAGGTGTTTCGTTTATTGTACTTAAAGGCAACGGAGGTCTAAGCAGTATTTCTCCTGGAGATGTGGATGTATTTTTGTCCATCTTGGCACAGGCGATAAGCTTTATTTTAATCAAGAAAGCATCAAATACACTCGATCCGCGATTAATGACCGGGTATATGCTAATTGCAGGCTCTATTTTCTTGTTTGTGCTTGGTTTGTTCCTTGAACCTGCAGGCATGGAAAGTATGGCTGGAGGTTCGGCGGGTTTATGGACCGTTTTTTTTTTGCATCCGCTATCGTTGCTACGGCTTTAGGGCATATGTTATATAATGATGCGATCGGGAAGGTAGGCGCGGCAGAAACCGCTATTTTTATTAATCTAAGTCCGTTCTTCTCGCTTGTAGGTGCCGCTATTTTTTTAGGAGAGAAAATAGTCATTGAGCAAATCCTCGGATTTTTCTTTATTCTGTGTGGTGTAGTGCTCGGCTCGGGTGCCTTTGATGAACTGCGTATTAAGCTAAAGCAGAAGCAAGAAATCAATATACCGAAATAAAACTAACTTTACTTATCGGAATAATAATTGTATGATAGAAGTAGAAAAATAAAGCTGACTCGACAACCGAGAGGCAGACTGAAACATTCAGTCTGTCTTTTTTTATGGGAGCTATTTTTGGCGGGTTATGTATGAATGGAACGATATAAAAAGGAGAGATGAATATGAGGAGTCTAGACTTTATTACCATCAAAGAATTAATCGCTAAAAACATTGAGGATATTAAAAAGGATAAAGAATTAATGGAACAAATTGATGAGAATGTAGAGAATAAGATTATCGGAGGGAAGAATTATAGACGAAAAGAAACGGCAAGATCATATTATTCTCTCGTATACAAAAATTGGCACAGATAAGGGGTTATATTCCCATGGATGGAAGACAAGTCAACGAGAGACCCCTACATTAAGTACAATTCGTCTTAATGTAGGGGTCTCTTTATGTCTATATGCACGTCTTCTTATCGTACTGTTGTATATTTTACCATTCAGCTTCGCATATTAACCGATAAGAATAAGGTTAAGGGAAAGGTGAGGACATGGGAACGTTTCGTAAATGGATAAGAGGACGGCAAGCGTTCCACACACAGACGCGGGCTGACGAGATTTTAAACGATACGATTTCTGCTTCTATTGCTGTGAATCTTCAGCATCTATCCAAGCTGTTTAGTGAAATACCTCAGTTGATTACGCGTACGTTGACATTAAAAACAGGACAGGAAGCTGTTCTTGCATACATGGAAGGCCTGGTAGACAAGACAATCATTAATAGAGATATTATTCGTCCGCTTCTAGACCATAAGCTTAATCCGGAAAATTCATGGGAAGACACGATATCTGTCTGCCAGATGAAAAAAGTACGGAAATGGACGGAGATTGAAAAAGCCATTCTCGTTGGAAAAAGCATTCTATTCGTTGATAAGGAATTGGTAGCTCTCGAACTCGAAACGCAAGGAGGGCCGCAGCGGGCGATTCAGGAACCACAGGCTGAAGCTTCACTAAAAAGCGCCCACCTGGGCTTTATCGAATCGGCTTCTCAAAATATTGCTTTAATCCGCCGTTATATTCCGAGCCGGGAATTAAAAATTAAACAGTTTAAGATTGGAACGAGGGGAGAGGTACCCGTTTCCTTACTTTATTTGGCGGACGTAGTAAATCCCCAGCTCATTCGGGAACTGGAAAATCGGATTAAATTAATCGATGTAGACACGGTTATTACTACCGGTGAGATTGAGGGATTTATTGAAGATAATCCGTATACACCGTTTCCGCAGTTTACAGTAACAGAACGGCCGGATACGACAGCTTCGCATTTGCTGCAGGGGCGGGCCGCCGTTATTATAGATCGTGCGCCTGGTGCATTGGTTGGACCCATGAACTTTGTCGCTTTTTTTCAAACGGTTGATGATTATAGCGTAAGATGGACTACCGCTACCTTCGTTCGCCTTCTGCGTTTTGTCGCATTTTTCATTGCTATCTTCACACCCTCTCTTTATATCGCGATGATTTCCTTTCATTATGAGGTCATCCCGCTCCAATTGCTTCTATCGGTTGGCGAATCCCGGGAGAGAGTTCCTTTTCCGCCTATAATCGAAGCATTCATTATGGAGATCGTGCTTGAAATGCTTCGTGAAGCGGGGGTCCGCCTCCCTTCACCTATCGGTCAAACGATCGGGATTGTTGGAGGTATTGTAATTGGACAAGCTGCGGTTCAGGCAGGCATCGTAAGCAATATTATGGTTATTGTGGTAGCCATAACTGCTATCTCTTCTTTTATCATTCCGAGTATCGAAATGGCTGCAGGTATTCGTTTGCTTCGTTTTCCCATGATGCTGATGGCCTTCGCATTTGGTATGGTCGGAATCATCATTGGAATGATGATTATTATCATTCACCTTCTTACCTTAGAATCTCTGGGGAATCCTTACGGGAGTCCGATTTCACCGCTGCGTATTTCGGATATGAAAGATACGTTTGTTCGACTGCCTGTGTGGCTTATGAAAAAACGCCCACTATCGGTGGGACCTAGACAACTGCGCCGACAGGGGTCCACAAGAAAAAGAAGGAATGATGAATGAACAGGCCCGTAAGCAATGAGATTACACTTATGCAATATATCTTTACTATTAACGGTATCCAGGTAGGAGGAAGTATATTGGTTCTTCCTGCTGAATTGGCCAAAATTACGAGCACAGATGGATGGATATCGATTATGATTGCATGGGCTATCACAACGATTATCAGTATATGTGTTGTGCAAATCATGGCAAAGCATCCGGGTGATACGCTAATAGAGGTGCTTACACGCTATGTCGGGAAGTGGCTGGGAAGAGCATGCATGCTTATTTGGATCGCTTATTCTTTGCTGGCCATCGTTGTCCTGCTTTATTTTACCGTATTAGTGATTCAAGTGTGGATTCTACCCGAAACGTCCAGTGTTTGGCTTGTGTTTCTTCTTCTCATTCCAACGTATATGATTCTTCGGAGCGGCGTACGGGCAATTGTACGGTATGGGGTGTTTATGTTCTTCTTCACGCTTGGAATGCCGATTTTATTAACGATTCCGATAAAGGATGTTCATTTGGTTTTTCTACTTCCTGTTTTGAAGGATGGATGGTTGCCGATCTTTTATGGGATAAAAACGACCGTTCTGGCGTTTGTGGGATTCGAATTGGCATTCCTTCTTTATCCGTATTTGAAAAATAAACAGCATGCCGTAAAAGGAATTGTACTAGCGAACACTCTCACGCTCATTGTATACCTTCATATTACCCTGATGTGTTTTCTTTACTTTAGCCCGGATGAGATTACGAAGTATTTATGGCCTGTCCTTACCCTTGTAAAACCAATACAGCTTCCGTTTCTTGAACGGTTTGAGATTATATTTCTGTCGTTTTACATTTTCATCTTTTCAACGTCCGGCATTCCGTACACATGGGCTGCCACGTCCGGTATTTCACAGCTATTCAACAAAAAAAATTGGCAGCTGCCTATATATATTTTATTGCTTCTCTCCTTTGCTTTTTCGTTCTTTTACAAGCCATCCTATAATGGGATCGCGGTATTAAGAAATGCATGGGGATGGACGGCGTATTTTATTGCTTATACATTTCCTATCGTATTTCTCTTGTATGTCACCATTTATGGGTATTGGAAGAGGAGGAGATATCAATGATCAAGCGTACTGTACTGATGGTGGCAAGTTTGCTGCTTATTGTAACGTCAGGTTGCAATAGTGACCGGCTTGATTTGGAGGATACTACCTTATCGCTTGTATATGCATTTGATGTGGATGATGATGATAAATTAACGGTGTATCAGGCCAGTACTATTTTTAACAAAGATGTAAAGAAAAAATATGAGGTGCTTAAAGCGAAGGTGAATACTCCGAGGCAGGCGAGAGAGGTATTTAACAGTACAAGCAACGGACTGATTGTTATCGGGAAATTGCAGGTCCTGCTGATTGGTGAGAAGCTGTTAAAAAAAGAAGGAGTTATGCCGCATCTCGATGTAGCCTATCGAGATCCGAAGAATACGGGGAATATACGAATGGTCGCTGTAAAAGGGCCAGTCTCTTCCGTCATGGAGAGCAATTTTGAAGATAAGCCGGCACTCCCGCTTTATTTAACTCAGGTAATTGATGTGGAAAAGAAGTACAATGGCACGGCTTTTACTACGTCACAAAAGTTTCATACGTATGTTTTTGATAAAGGAATTACCCCAGCGATTTCAGAGATTAAAAAAGATAAAAACGGGCTTGTGGTGACAGGATCTGCACTGCTGGACAATAAAGGAAAGTATAAAATGTCATTGAGTCGCCGAGAAAGTGCCTTGCTCCTCATGTTACAGCAGGAAGCGACAAACCCGGTGGTATTTACGGTTCGTATGCCTTCTCTTCCGTTTAAAAAGCCGAACAAGCTTCAGAATGTAAAAGGACAAGATTTTATAACGATAAATATAAATGATAGTAAGCGTACTATCACAACTCATTATAAAAACAATCGATTTGTTTTTGACATCAAAATGAATCTTAATGTTACCCTTTCAGAACGCACATTTGATATGGATATGCTAAAAGAAAAGGATCGTCTTTCGGCTATTATCGCGGAGCAGTTCAGAAAAGAGGTGACAGCACTGGTTGAAAAAGTGAAAAAAGAAAAGCTAGACCCTTTCGGATTCGGATGGTATGCACGTGCATATCAATACGATCATTGGAAAAAAAATGAAGACCGCTGGCCGGACGAGTTCGCAAAGGCAACGGTAACGATAACGCCAAAAGTAAAGATTTCGACGTATGGCGTCATTGAATAAACGCATCGTAAAAGGAGCAGTTTCTAAAAGTGTCTTGTTTTGAACATCCTAACGTACATATATATAGGGCAAAAAATGTTTATATGATAAAATAATAAACAGAAAGAATCAGATAACAGCTTTTTCGTTTATTCTGATTTATCCTGCCTTAACGGGTAGTAATCTCCTCACCTCAAAACTTAGAGAAATCGAGGAATATAGGTGGAGGAAAAACTGCCCCTAAAGGTCCGATAGGTTCAACTAACGCGCAGTAGGGGACGTACGAAAACCCCCACCGCGTGAAGTTTCACTTTATGATGGAAGAGAAGGGAATGGTATCGATTGGAAAAAGCAAAGCTACAAGAATATTTTCTTAACCAACTACGCACAAGTAAAACTCCTGTTACAGTTTTTACGACAAACGGATTTCAGATTCGAGGGATTATTACCTCCTTTGACTCGTATACGGTTGCACTGCAGAGTGAAAACAAGCAAAACATTCTCTACAAATCCGCGATTTCTACGATCGTCCCTTTAAAGCCGGTTACGTTGTCTTAACGGGGCCTCTTTTAGAAACGATGCAGAGGAGTGCTTACTATATACATCTGATTTGATACATTGACAAATTCTTGTGGTGAGAGGGAAGAAAAGAAGGAAGGGCGGTGGGCGGGAGCGGTCGGAAAAAGACACGTTGGCCTTTCTTCTGCTGGAGCGCAGGGAGCATCCACCCTCTTCTTTTTCTGAATCGCCTCCTTCCAACCACGCTACCCTGTCAAACTATCAAGTGTAATTTATATAAATAAGGAACTCAAAAAAGCAGCCGTTCTCAGTCAAGTGAGAACGGCTTTATCTGTATAAGAAGATAAAAGAATGTATTGCACCTGTCCAAGGGTGTTGATTATCCAGTATCATCCGGAGAGGGAGACAGTTGCTGCCCTCTTTCGCTTGACCGGAGACAACCGCTCGGGAAGGGAGACGAAAAGCCCTGTTCGTGTCCTGTTGTTGGTGTCTCTTCCTCTTTGAAGAATCAACGGGTGTGAGTCTGTCTTTACTTTTTGTAATCTTTGCCCGACAGCATCGATCCTATAAAGAATAAAGGCACAATAATGAATGCGGCCACCAGCATGCATGATGCTCCCACCATTCCAATCACAAGCATCGAATACGGTAAGGTGGTAAGCAGCATAAACAGAATAAGTGCTAGAAAAGCCAGGTAGCATACAGATTTTTTTTCTAAATGAAATGTCAAACAGCTCGCCTCCTCAGGTCACATATTGAAAACACGCTGTAAATAAATGTATCTTTATCGTACTACTAAGAGGTCAGAAAATACAAATGGTGAATAGATGATTCTGGATGTTTTGTTGGTCTGACTTTTGTGACGCCAAGCGGCCGTATGGCTTATTAACATTTTACTTCTGCTAAAGGCACGGGTGACGGGGGCTTTGGCACGGGTGACGGTGCTAGGGGAACAGGGGAGGGAGCTAGAGGTGTTGGGCTGCAAGGCTTGGAAGCCCTCTGCCCCTTTTGCTGCTCTGGTTGTGAAGTCTGGCTTTGCTGGGAAGATGTTTGTTTTGTCTCAGATGGTACTGTTGCGGAGTTTTGACCACACCCTGCAAGTCCCCCTGCCACAATGGATAAGCAGGTGAGGAGTAGAAGTCGTTTTTTCTTCATGAAATTCGCCTCCATTTTCTATTTCAATTACATATATAAACAAATATGGATAATAAAATGATTACATATAATTACATAAATGTAAATATAAAACCGATTTTTCTGTAGGAACGTGCTTTCCTCTTCGTTCTCCATATGCTTTCTCAAAAAATAGAATGATTTCTTATTTATGAGAAATCATTGATGGAAGCTTTGCTTTATTAAGACCCTGTTACTTTACTTGTCCTTTAGCAGATATGAAGGTTAAATAATCTGACAAATGATATGGAAGTGGCATGAAAATTGCTTATACTCTTCTTTAATACGGAAAAATATCCAGAGTTTCTTTATGGAGAGGGGAGATATCCGAAACATACGGTGAAATGGTATGAAAGCCGATATTTACGCAAATTTTTTGCATAAATGAAAGTATCGTAAAAGGGGAGGAAATCATGAACGAGAATATGTCGCTTGATCGAACGCTTACTTTGCTTCCAGTTGTTTTGTTTGGCTTGGCTTATATGGCACCGATGACTGTTTTTACCACATACGGAGTAGCGGCTCAGGCTTCTCACGGTATGCTCCCATCTGCTTACGCTTTTGCTTTGTTGGCTATGTTATTTACGGCTTATAGTTATGGAAGAATGGTAAAAGCCTATCCTGTGGCAGGTTCGGCCTATACGTATACACAGAAATCGATAAACGGTTATGTAGGATTTCTTGTCGGTTGGTCTATTCTCATGGATTACTTGTTTTTGCCCATGCTCAATTATTTAACAGCAGGCATCTTTTTGTCTGCAGCTTTTCCAGAGATACCTTCCTATATATGGATTTTGTTTATGATTGCCGTTATTACTTTTATTAATATACGAGGCATAAAAGTAACGGCAAATATAAATACCTTGCTTATTTCTTATCAGTTTCTCGTTATTTTGTTCTTTTGCCTGTTTGCAGTTAAGGGAGTCATAAGCGGAATGGGAACAGGAACGCTTGTCTCTACTCTTCCGTTTTTGAATCCGGAAGTATCGTTTTCTTTTGTGTTGGCCGGAGCTTCCATTCTTTGCCTATCTTTTCTTGGCTTTGATTCGGTTACGACATTATCAGAGGAAACGATTCATTCGGAAAAAACGATTCCCCGCGCCATTTTTCTTATCGCTTGCATTGGGGGGGCTTTATTCATTGGAATTTCCTATATTGCGCATATGGCCTATCCGGACTTTACTTCGTTCAAAAATACAGATTCTGCTGCCTTTGAGGTAGCTGTTTTTGTAGGTGGAAAGCTGTTCAGTTCGTTTTTTCTCGCTGGAATGGTTACGGCGTGCCTAGGTTCAGGCTTGTCCTCTCATGCGAGTGTTTCTCGTCTTTTGTACGCGATGGGGCGTGATTCCGTCATCCCGAAGAAAGTATTTGGCTATATTCATCCGCGTTTTAAAACGCCAACAAGAAATATCCTGTTGGTCAGCGTATTTTCTTTATCCGCTCTTGTCATTGATTTGGTTACTGCAGCTTCCTTTATTAACTTCGGAGCGCTTGTAGCCTTCACATTTGTAAATCTATCTGTCGTTTTTCACTATTTTATTAAGAAGCGGCAGCGTTCGGTGAAGGGGACTTTTTTATATTTACTCTTGCCTCTGGTAGGAGCTTGCTTTACCGTATGGTTATGGACAGGCTTGGATAAGCATTCCATGATCCTGGGAGGCGTCTGGGCACTGTTTGGCTTTATGTATTTAGCCTTTTTGACAAAGTTTTTTAGTCAGCGACCACCTGAGTTGCATTTTGATGAGGTGGAGGAAGCGAAAGTGTCGGAAGTTTCGTAACAATTTTCATATTATGAAGGAGATAACTATATGGAAACTCAACAAAAAGCGGATATGATTCTTTCAAGCAATGCTGTTTTTACCGGAATAATGGATACGCCACAGCCAGGGGCAGTGGCGATTGTAGGCAATAAAATCGCTGCCATAGGATCAGAGGCTGACATGGAGTCGCTCATTGGACCGGACACGAAACAATATCGTTATCATAATGAGTTGATTATGCCTGGATTTCACGATTTTCATCTGCATCTCATGCTGGGAAGTCTGGCACAAGATAGTGTACATCTGCATGAAGCCCGTTCAGAAGAAGAAGCGGCGGAGATGGTTCGGAAGTTTGCAGATACTAGACCGAATGATTCGTGGATAATCGGTTTCGGCTGGTATCATGTTTACTGGGAAAACGGGCAATTACCGCATCGTTCTACACTGGACCGCGTCATTTCTGAACGGCCAGTTTTTCTATTTAATGCGGAATGCCACGGGGCATGGGTAAACAGTAAAGCGTTAGAGATGGCAAACATTACCCGTGATACCCCTAACCCCCCATTTGGAGAAATTGGTAAGGATGATGATGGGGAGCCAACCGGATTTCTTTATGAGACAGCCATGGGATTGGCACGGGAAGCATTTGTTCTGCCTCATGAGAGAAGACAGCGTCTATTGAGAAGCTTTTTGCAGCAGGCTGCCAGACTGGGAATTACCTCGGTGAACGATATGTTTCCTTTACCCGGCTTAGATTTCGGTGATTTGCCATTATATAAAGAGTTTGAAGAGCGGGAGGAGTTGACTTCACGCATCCATTTTTTAGCCCCGCTTAACGGCGATCTTGATTATGCAAAGGAATTGCGCTCAACATACACCTCCGGTACTTTACAATTTTCGGGGCTGAAACAGTTTCTTGATGGAGTACCTACTACGTATACGGCATACCTTCTTGCACCATATTCGGACAAGCCTGATACATATGGAGACACATTGCTTCCTCCTCATATGATTAAACAATGGACGAACGAAGCGGATCGGGAAGGATTTCGCATTCGCTTTCACGCTTGCGGTGATGGAGCAGTCAGGCTGGGACTTGATGCGTTTGAAGAGGCAAGGAGAGCGAATGGAGTCCGCGATTCCCGCCATACAATCGAACACATTGAAGTGATTCACCCTGAGGATATCCCAAGGCTTCATGAGTTAGGCGTAATTGCTTCCATGCAGCCGGAACATCTGGCAGCAAGTGAGAATTTTTCGGATAACGCCTATCTTTCGCGTCTCGGAAAAGAGAGAGAGGCATTTACATTTCCGATAAAAACATTGGAGGAAGCGGGCACAAAAATCGCCTTTTCTAGCGATTTTCCGGTTGTTCCCCTTAATCCTTTGCTGGAAATCTACCGTGCCATTACGAGGGTTCATAATGATGGGTTACCAAAAGGAGGATGGAACGGAAAAGAACGGATTTCCTTAGCTCAGGCATTACGTTACTACACGTGGGGGCCTGCTTACGGAACGTTTAGGGAGTTGGAGTTGGGGACGCTGGAGCCGGGAAAACTGGCCGATATTGTGGTTCTTGGTCAAAATCTGTTTGAAGTGTCACCGGAAGAAGTAAGAGACGCCAGCGTGAGAATGACAATCATGGATGGAAAGATTGTGTTTCAAGAGTAATATAATGAATCGCAACTCCATATGGAGTGTGTAGCGCAAAGGACGGAGAAGACCGGCAACTGTGTCTTGTATTGAAAGGCCCGGATGTTTTGCCGGTCCGCCCTTTGTAACGTAAAGCGGTTGCGAGGCTTTCCTGTAAGAAAAAGATGAGAGAAAACGTTTGCGTGAGTATTTTTTATTATCCTGCGTCCTCAAATACCAATTCGGGAGGTTGCTTCCGGAACATGTTCGTCAAGAAAAGCAGATAGATAACGCCGAGCACTACCCAGGAACCTCCGAGTATCAGGGCATGCACGTCCAGGTTAATAAGCAGCCATATATCCAAACAGGCCCCGAGTAGAGGAAACAGCAGATATAGAAAAATTCCGCTTCCATTGCGTCGGCGCAATTTTACATAATAATGGCCGATAACAGAAAGATTAACGAATGTGAATGTAACAAAAGCTCCGAAGTTGATAAATGATGTAGAAGTTGCCATATCAATTTTTAATGCTAACAAAGCAATAACCCCGATAACGATTAAATTTAACACAGGCGTTTGAAAACGAGGGTGAACAAAGCCGAATATGCGCTTCGGCAGCACGGAGTCGCGTCCCATTGCATAGAGCATACGGGCGGCACTCGCTTGTGCCGATAAGCCAGATGCGAATTGGGCTGTAATGATGCCTGCGAGAAACAATGCACTAAATAGATTGCCGCCTACAAATTTAGCGATTTCAAATCCGGCGGAATCAGTGTTAACAAACTGGGAATAATCGGGAAAAATAAGATAAATAAAGTAGGACGACACGATAAAGATAGCGCCACCGATTAATGCGACAAGCAGAATGGCTTTCGGAATTGTTTTTTCCGGTTCAATCGTCTCTTCTGACAGGGTAGAGACCGCATCAAATCCAAGGAAAGAGTAACAGGCGATAGCTGCTCCGGCAAACGCAAGCGAAAAAGGTACATCCCCATTGAAAAACGGAGCGGCTGAGAAGAGAGTACCCATTCCTTCCCCACGCATCAAGCTAATAATAGAAAAAATAATAAATAAAGAAATGACAAGAAATTGAAAAAGCATCATAAAAAAGTTGACACCAGCCGTTACGCGAATGCCAATAATATTAATTGAAGTCGTAACTAGAATAAAGCCGATTACCCAAATCCAGGTCGGGACGCCGGGAAAAGCAGCAGCCAGATAGACACTTCCAATTAACCAAATAACCATTGGCAGAAAGACATAATCGAGCAGAACGGACCAACCGACCAGGAAACCGAGATGAGAACTAATTGATTTACGTGTATATGTGTAAGCCGACCCGGATACAGGGTATGCTTTTACCATATGACCATAGCTGGAGGCGGTTACAAGCATGGCGATGAGAGCGATGCTATAAGCGCTCGCTACTAATCCCTTAGTTGTTTCGGCCAGCATTCCATAAATGCCGAATACGATCATCGGGGTCATATATGCGAGTCCGAACAAAACGAGCGGTGTGAGCGTCAACGTGCGTTTAAGCGTCGTATTTGTTTCTTTCATGATAAGCACTTCCTTCTGTCTTGTATTCGGCGTAAGCCGTTTACTCATGATGCAGGCAGTTTAGTAAAGCACCGCGAACCGATTCGTGCAGCCGGCGCGCGTAGTTTAACTCCGGATCACGCGTCTCATGAAGGGATACATCTACAATACGTAGCGCTTCTTCCGAATCAAGCTGCAATAGGATGTCCCCCTCATGATTGACAGCCATGCTATGACCGAAAAACTTCAGGTTGTCCTCCTGTCCCAATCGATTACATATGACAAGCGGAATCTCGTTCTCCATAGCGCGACTCTGCATATAAATGTGCTGATACCTTTCATAAGGCTCCATATTAGCTGTATTTACAAGAACCATGTCGGCACCATTCAAACGCAACAGACGAGTGACTTCGGGAAACTCTAGGTCATAGCAAATCATCACACCGATATTCCCAAGCTTTGTAGTAAAGACAGGCCACTCGTTTCCAGCTGTGAAATAATGGGCCTCGGCAGAGAACAAGTGCGTTTTCCGGTAGACACCGGCAATAGAACCGTCATCCTGGATAAGGGCTGAAGAAATGTGATAAGCATTTCCATTTTTCTCGGGAAAAGAAATCAAGGCAAAGATTTGAAGTTCATGACAGGCTTGCTGTATGAATTGCAGCGAAGGGCCGTCTATTTCTTCGGCAATAGTCTCTAGTTGATTACCGATAGAATAGCCGGTTAGGACTAGCTCTGGAAAAATAACAAGTTCAGCTTTTTGTTCTTTGGCTCGATGCAGATAACGAGTTATCATATTCAAGTTTTCTTGTTTGTTGGCATGATGTGGGGTACATTGAGCGATCGCGATACGCATGTGTACGCCTCCTTTTTCTATGTTTGTTACTTATTTTTTTGCAATCATTGTGCCAATTTATAAAAAGTTGAATTATCAATACCTTCTGGTGTAATATAATTTATATTGATGAAAAAAATCATCAAAATATAAATATTCTTTTTTGTTTTCTCTTTGTTTTATCTATAATTGGCTTGAAAGATGAATTTTATCATCTTTAATGAAAAAAATCATTGAAATTGAGGGAAGGCGTTGGCACATAGTGAAGCAAGCGGAAATGATGGTGATTTTTGTAGGCAGTCATAATCAGGTGGTCGAGTGGCAAGGTGAAGTGGCAGAAGTATTCGGCTTCTCACCTTCCGTATTTCTTCAGCCCAATATGCATATATTCCAAGTGCCGTGGGAGACCGTAGTGCGAAATCGGCCGGATTTAAGCGCAGGTCTTACTATCATGCAAGCTATAAATGGCCCGCTCGTTTTATTATCGGTTGTGAAGCTGCCAGATACGGGCAGTGACATCAAGTATGTGCTTGTTTTATCGCGCCTAGATCATATGTTGGACGTGAATATGAATGCACCTGTGCTTCCTGATGTGGCAAACGGAGTGTTAGTCAAATCTGAAAAGATGAAAAAAATCATCGATGTTATCCATAAGATAGCCAGTGTAGATTCAACCGTTTTACTTTTGGGGGAATCGGGGGTGGGGAAAACGATGCTGGCCCGCTTAATTCACCAAGCCAGCTCCCGCAAGGATGCTCCCTTTGTATCAATTAATTGCGGTACATTACCAGATAGCCTCATTGAATCAGAGTTATTTGGCTATGAATCCGGTACATTTACTGGAGGAAAAACAGGCGGAAAGCAAGGATTGCTTGAAGCGGCTGAAGGCGGAACGATTTTTTTAGATGAAATTGCGGAATTGCCATATCATGTCCAATCAAAATTGCTGGAGGTACTGCAAGAAAACACGTTTCGCAAAATTGGCAGCGTGGACAAACAAAAAGCAAATATCCGCATTTTGTCGGCGACCAATAAAAATTTAAAGGAAATGGTAAATCAGAAAAGATTTCGTGAAGATTTATATTACCGTCTGCATGTCGTTCCACTTATGATCCCGCCGCTGCGGGAGAGGCGAGAAGAGATTTTGCCGCTAATAGAACACTTTACGAGCAAGTTCAATCAGAAATACGATCGCCGATTTTTCTTGTCTCCGCAAATGAAGGCCCGGCTAGTGGAGTATGAATGGCCCGGCAATATACGTGAACTGGAGAATCTGGTGGAACGAATCATCGTTACACAATCAGAAGAAATCGCCGAGCAAGTGGGAGGAACGTCGGAGGATACGGATGCTTTCACCTCTTTTCAGACGAAAAACGTGTTGCCTCCATTAAAGGAAGCAAAAAAGCAACTGGAAAAAGCGCTCATTCTTCGTGCGTACGATCTATACGAAAACACGTATAAGGCAGCAGAGATTTTACAGGTTGATCAATCGACCATCGCTAAAAAGCTGAAACAGTACAGAGCTGAAGAAAATGGGCCAGAACGAAAAAGGAGCACAGGGAAATGAGCGAGATTTCAATCGCGCTGGCACAATTGCGCTGTGAACTGCAAAATAAGGAACAAAATTTACTGCGTATTTTGCAGTCATTGGAAGAGGCAAGTAAAAATAAGGCGGATTATGTACTATTTCCTGAGCTGTATTTAACTGGATATACGATGAATGAACAGCTTCGCGTACTGGCGGAGCCGGAAGACGGGGAAAGTATCCGTAAGATTAGAGAGCAGGCAAGACGGTATCATGTAGGAGCCATTGTTGGATTTCCAGAAGTAGAGGGAGATGCATTATACAACTGTGCGCTGTTTATCGGGAAACAGGGAGAGATTATTGGGAAGTACCGAAAAGTGCACTTATATCACAAGGAGAAGGAATGGTTTACGCCTGGCGAGGAATTCCCGGTTTTTTCGCTTCCTGAAGGGAATATTGGAATGATGATTACATACGATATTGAGTTTCCCGAGGCTGCACGAATTCTAGCTCTTAAAGATGTCGATATTCTGGCGGTGCTGGCGGCTAATATGGTTCCTTATCAACACTATCAAGATATTTATTTGCATGCCAGAGCGCTAGAAAACCATATATATGTTGCGGCGGCTAATATGGTAGGACTGGATAATGAGAATATTTTCTTTGGTGAGAGTCAAATCGTTCATCCGGATGGCCGATCGATTTATAAAGCGGGAAATAATGAGGTCATCCCGGTTCTGACCTTTGATGTAAGTAAAAAAAATCCGGAAAAGGAGCTGCTTGAATACTTGCGTAACCGTCGTACTTCCGTGTATCGTAATGAACCGGGATTTATATAGCCTGCAGGCCCCTTCCATGAGAGTAGTGGAAGGGGCTGTTTTGTTTTTACTGTAGTTATATAGAAATGTATAGCATAAGAAAGTACACAATGTCGTAAAAAAAAGCACTTATCCAGCAAAAAGAAAAGGGGTAATATTCAGATAAATAAAAATAATGAGCCTTGATTTCGAAGGGAGATCTACTATGAATATTATTGATATGTCCGTGATTATCCTCTATCTGGCTATTATCGCTTTTGTCGGATTGCTGGGCGCGCGAAGAGCAAAAACGTCAGAAGACTATATTGTTGCAGGCAGGAACTTAAGCTTTCCGATGTATTTCGGATGTATGGCCGCCTTAACCCTGGGCGGAGCTGCTACTATTGGTACAGCAAAGCTAGGATATCAGTCAGGATTATCTGGTATGTGGTTTGTTACCTCCCAGGGGATTGGCCTTGTTCTGCTCAGTCTTTTTCTCGCAAAGAAAATATTTAATTTGCGAGTGTTGACTATTAGTGAGATGCTGGAGAATCGATTTAGTGTCGAAGCGAGGCTCATTAGCTCGTTAGTTTCTATTACGTATACGGCCATGTTGACTGTCACGCAAATCATCGGTATCGGGAGCGTATTAAAAGTATGGCTGGGATGGAATTTCACCCTATCTATCATTGTGGCAGGTGGAATTGTGCTGTTCTACACTGTATTGGGAGGCATGTGGTCGGTTACGATGACGGACATTGTCCAATTCATTGTGATGAGTATTGGGATTTTTGCTGTTATGCTTCCGATGAGCCTTTCAAAAGCCGGGGGATGGGAGGGATTGCATGAGAAGCTTCCATCCACTTATTTTGACTTGAGTGTAATGGGCGGGGCCGATATTTTCAAGAGCTTGTTGCTATATGCGCTAGGTATTGTTGTAGGACAGGATGTTTGGCAGCGCGTTTTTACGGCACGTAGCTTAAAAACATCCCGCTATGGGCTAATCGCTGCAGGTGGATATTCGCTTATGTATGCCATTACCGTCGCTATCATCGGCATGTGTGCATTTGCTGTGCTTCCTACGATAACGGACCCCCAAAACGCTTTCGCGAGCATGGCAATTACAACACTTCCTCCTGGCGTGTTAGGTATTGTGCTGGCGGGAGTCCTCTCTGCGCTTATGTCGACCGCTTCAGGCACTTTAATCGCTTCCTCCACGCTTATTGTAAACGATATCATTACACGGTTTTGGAAGCGGGATATGAATGAAAAACGATTTTTAATCATTTCACGGCTGACCACATTGTCTGTTGGTGTGTTTTCCATGGTGTGTGCATTGTGGATTCAAGACATTCTCGTTGCATTGGATATTGCATTCGCCGTTTTATCAGGAGCCTTGTTTTTCCCGATTATTTTCGGATTCTTCTGGAAACGTGTTACGGCACGTGCTGTTTTCTACTCTATCCTGATTAGCTCAGTCGTGATTTTGATTAGCCTTATGATGAAAGGTACGACATCGATTGTTCCGATTTTGTATGGTTTGGTTACAAGCTGTGTAACCATTGTATTGTTCTCCTACATTTTGCGTGACTCGGTAAAACCTACTGTTAATAATGAAGAAGAACACAATCAAAAATTTCATACATTGTAAGGAAAAGTGGCTGGGAAGCGAAGACTTCCCGGCTCTTTTTTCTTTTAGAGGGGAATTTTTCACGATTTATACTAAGAATAGTGCACTATTTCCAAGAATATTGCTCTGTTTCTATAGTGCACTGTTTTTTACAATTTGAAAGTAAGAAAGCAATTACATAATAGGAGCATTCCTGTAATGAATGAAAATGCGAGTGGATAAAAAAAGTACCTCCTGTTAACATACAGAGTGTCACGGCCGTGACCTCGAAATAACAGAGGAGGTACTCACCATGAATTATACACAAAATCAACGCATTTCTCAAATCACAGAATCTACCTTGATTATTGGCATAGATATCGCTAAATACAAACATGTAGCACGCGCACAAAACGATCGCGGTCTCATGTATGGGAAAGCTTTTTCTTTCCCAAGTATGCGTGAGGGATTCGAAGCGTTCTGTCACTGGATGAAAAACATAATGAGGGAACACGAAAAAACACAGCTTCTTGTCGGAATGGAACCAACCGGACACTACTGGATGACTTTAGCAGCATTCTTGCGAAGCCGCGGGATTCCGGTCGTGGTCGTTAATCCGATGCATGTAAAGAAGTCAAAAGAGCTGGATGATAATTCACCAACGAAGAACGATCCAAAAGATGCCCGTGTTATTGCGCAACTCGTCAAAGATGGGCGGTACTCTGCACCTTATTTCCCAACTGGTGTATATGCCGAATTACGGGAAGCTGTGAAAATACGAGACCACCTTTCCTGCGAGCTTCAGCGTACTCAAGCCAAGGTGCATAATTGGCTGGATCGCTATTTTCCTGAGTTTTTAACGGTATTTACAAGCTGGGAAGGCAAAGCGGCTTTTGAAACCCTCAAGCATTTTCCACTGCCTCAGGATCTTATCCAGGCAGGTGCCTTTGAAGTCTTGACGATATGGAAGAAAAACATCCAAAGAGGACTTCGTCCCAAACGTGCGGGGGAGCTTGTAGAACAAGCTAGGCATTCGATTGGCCTTCAAGAAGGTATGAAAATGGCAAGGTTGGAGCTAAAAACACTGCTTACAACCTATGAAACTCTACAGCAGCAGATAGAAGAAGTCATAAAAGAAATCGAAGATTTATTACGAGATATTCCAGGTGTACAGTACATTCTTACGATTCCAGGCATAGGAGTCGCTACCGTTGCGGGCTTTTTCGCAGAAGTTGGAGACTTGTCTAGATACCAGCATCCTCGTCAGATTCAGAAGTTAGCGGGTCTAAATCTTAAAGAAAATCGTTCAGGCAAGCATCGAGGAAAAACACGTATCACGAAACGAGGAAGACCACGGCTTCGCGCTCTTCTCTACAAAGCGATTCGACCCTTAGTTGCCAAAAATCCAGCATTTAAGGCGCTACACACGTACTATACAACTCGACAGGAGAATCCACTCCGTAAACAGCAATCGTTAATCGCCTTGTGCTGTCGCCTCCTCCGCATTATGTTTGTGCTAGCTCGTAAACAAATCGATTTTAATATGAACAAGATGATAAAAGACACCCCTTTATGTGGACAGAACCAATCTCTTGCCGCATAAACCGTACAGTTGCTTATTTTTTGAAGAACATTCGCACTTGATATCTTGATCAAAAACGAAGCACGGAGAAGCCGGAATTATTTTTTCCATGCGGGCACAGACCCTGAATAGGAGCTGGCCTCCANTTCAAAAAAGGCCGTAGGTCTTTGATGGCCTACATCCCCTACTTCCAATATTTTAAAAAGTTTCAAATGTCTAACTGAAGCTTCGTTTATAAAAATCAAGATATTGTAAGAATACATGAGTATTCATAAGAAAAACTTTAATTCATAGAGGGAGGAGAGAAAAGGATGCGACAGAAACAAGGTAGATTATTTTCCGATAGATCTTAAAATAGTCTACCAAACAGTAAAAAAACCGACTAGCTATCGTTTTGGCGGACGATACATAATAAAAGCACAAACCAAAATAGGAGAGGGAGGAAGACGAATGCAGCGACCTCTTGAAAATATTCGCGTGCTGGATTTTACGAGAGTATTAGCCGGTCCATACTGCACGATGCTGCTGGTGGATATGGGCGCCGAAGTTATTAAAATCGAGAAGCCGGGAACAGGGGATGATACCCGAAGTTTCGGTCCTTTCCAGAATGACGAAAGCGGTTACTTCATGTTTCTGAACCGAGGGAAGAAGAGTATAACCTTAGACTTGAAGACACCGCAAGCCATCGACGTAGTTAAGGAATTGGTAAAGCAATCAGATGTGCTGGTAGAGAATTTTCGTCCTGGCGTAATGAAGAAGCTGGGACTGGATTACGAATCGTTGCGCAAATGGAATCCTGCACTCATTTATACATCGATTTCTGGCTTTGGACAGTATGGACCGTATAGCCAACGGCCCGCATATGACCTAGTCGCCCAGGCAATGGGAGGCATGACGAGCATTACCGGACATCCAGATAAGCCGCCGACACGCGCCGGAGCTTCGTTGGGAGACATGAGCGCAGCGCTTTATGCGGCGTACGGCATTATGGTAGCGCTATTCCACAGACAGCGCACAGGGGAAGGCCAATGCATCGATATTTCTATGATGGACAGCATTTTTGCTCTTTTAGAAAGCAATATTATGCGTTATACGGTGGACCAAGTCGTGCCTGAACGTATTGGTAGCCGCCATCCAATCAGTACACCGTTCGATATTTACAAAGCGAACGACGGCTACGTTGTCATTGCTGTGGCGAACGACTCCTTATTCAAGCGACTATGTGCGGTCATGCGGCAGCCTGAGCTCGCGGAAGATGAAAGATTCCATCTCGATCCGCTGCGGACGAAGCATGAAGCAGAGTTGAAAGCCATCATCGAAACATGGCTTGCACAGTATACCGTAGCAGAAGCGGTTGAAATGATTAACGCAGGAGGCATTCCTTGTTCGCCGATTTTGACTATCCAAGATGTGTGCGAAGATGAACATACGAAAGCCCGGGACATGCTCGTTGATATCCCTCATCCGGTGACTGGTAATGTGAAGGTACCAGGAAATCCGGTTAAGCTGTCACGGACGCCACCTATCATTGAGAAGCCGTCTCCAATACTTGGAGAACATACATCAGAAGTACTGAAAACGCTAGTAAATCAGCAGGGAGTATAGCGGGCATAAGACAAGGAGGAGAAGACATGAATTTTGAGTTAACACAAGAACAAAAAAGCATTCGAGCGATGGTACGGGATTTTAGCCGGGAGGTGCTTCAGCCTAAGGCGGCGGAATTGGATGAGCAGAATCGGTTTCCTTTTGAGCATATTAGTAGATTGGCAGAGCTGGGACTGTTGGGCATTGCCTACCCCGAAAAGGATGGAGGCGTCGGAGCTGATTCAGTCGCGGAAGCAATTGCTGTGGAAGAAATCACATACGCATGTGCTGCAACTGGCTCTATCCTAACGGCACATTATTTAGGAATTGATGGGTTGTTCCTGGCTGCCAGAGACGAGCAAAGGCAAGCATATTTGGTGCCGGGGTGTAGTGGTGAAAAGCTGTATGCATTCTGTCTGACAGAGCCGAACGGTGGCACGGATGTCGCTTCCATGAAAACGAATGCTAGACTGGATGGGGATGAGTACGTACTGAATGGAACGAAACACTTTATCACCAACGGGGCAGAGGCGGATATTTTAGTCGTATATGCCAAAACGGATACGTCTGCCGGCTCACGGGGCATTAGCGCGTTCATCGTTGAAAGGGGTACGCCAGGCTTAACGTATGGAGCCGGAGACGATAAAATGGGGATTCGCGGGGCTCGCACGCATGAAGTCATTTTCGATAATTGTCGCATTCCGAAAGAGAATATCGTTGGGAAGGAAGGCGATGGATTTAAAATCGCTATGACTGTAGTTGACCGTGGGCGCATTGGCATTGCGGCTATGGCGGTTGGCTTATCGCAGGCAGCATTGGATGCGGCGACAGCCTATGCAAAAGAGCGAATCGCATTCGGAAAACCGATTTCGGAATACCAGGGTTTGCAATGGATGCTCGCTGAGATGGCTGCGGATGTCGAGATGGCACGACTGTATACGTATTATGCCGCTAGCCTAAAAGATCGTGAAGGATATCGGCTCTCGAAAGAAGCCGCGGTTGCCAAGCTTATTGCTTCAGAAGCTTCCCACCGCGTCGTGCATAAAGCGGTGCAAATTCATGGAGGATTTGGCTATATGAAGGAGTATCCGGTAGAGCGAATGTACAGGGACCAGCGTATTCTTGAAATTTTTGAGGGAACTTCACAGGTGCAAAAGATGGTTATCGCACACCATTTGCTTAAATAAAGAAGTAATGTAGTATTTAATTTTTTGTAGCATTATTATTCTAAAAATTCAATTTACAGTGGAGGGAACAATGACAAGTTACACTCGTACTGCAGACCGTGCTATTAAAGCACCAACCGGAAATCAGCTTACATGCAAAGGATGGGTACAGGAGGCCGCTCTGCGTATGCTGATGAATAACCTGGACCCTGAAGTAGCAGAAAAACCAGAGGAATTGGTCGTATACGGTGGAATCGGAAAAGCTGCCCGGAACTGGGAGTGCTTTGACGCGATTGTAAAAGCGCTGCGAGAGCTGGAAAATGATGAAACGCTGCTGGTTCAGTCCGGAAAGCCTGTCGGCGTGTTCCGTACACACGAAATGGCGCCGAGAGTGTTAATTGCTAACTCTAATCTTGTTCCCGCATGGGCAAATTGGGATCATTTCTACGAGTTGGAGAAAAAGGGCTTGATGATGTATGGGCAGATGACGGCGGGAAGCTGGATTTATATTGGAGCGCAAGGGATTTTACAGGGAACGTATCTAAGTTTTGTGGAAGCTGGCAAAAAAGCATTCGGAACCGCTGATTTGACTGGACGATTCATTCTAACCGGGGGAATGGGAGGAATGAGCGGAGCGCAGCCGCTTGCCGGAAAAATGGCAAAGGCCGTTATTCTTGTTGTGGAAGTGGAACGCCAGCGAATCGAACGTAAAATCAAAGAGGGGTATTGTGACTATATTTGCGATACGCTTGATGAAGCGCTCAATATGGTCAAAACGTTTACTGAAAAAGGAGAGCCCGCTTCCATCGGATTAGTGGGAAATTGCGCAGATATCTATCCCGAACTACTTAAACGCGGTGTCATCCCCGACATTGTCACCGATCAGACAAGCGCGCATGATCCGTTAAATGGATATGTACCGCATGGTATGACTTATGAAGAAGCGCTGGAGCTGCGTCAGCAGGACCCGAAAGCGTATGAGCAAAAAGCAATGGAATCAATGGCTGTTCACGTACAGGCGATGCTAGATCTGCAAAAAGCAGGGGCGGAAACATTTGATTATGGCAATAACATTCGTGCTTACGCGCAGAAAATGGGAGTGGAAAATGCGTTTGAGTTTCCTGGTTTCGTGCCTGCCTATTTGCGTCCGCTTTTTTGCGAAGGAAAAGGTCCGTTCAGATGGGCGGCACTATCAGGTAATCCGGAGGATATTTATAAAACGGACCGCGTAGCGATGGAAATGTTTGCGGAGGATGAATCGCTTATTAACTGGATTGAAATGGCGCAAAAAATGGTGAAATGGCAAGGGCTTCCTGCTCGTATCTGTTGGCTGGGATACGGGGAGCGTCACAAATTCGCGTTGAAAATTAATGAGATGGTAGCGAGTGGTGAATTAAGCGCTCCCATCGTATTCGGTAGAGATCATCTGGATTGCGGGTCCGTCGCTTCACCGAACAGGGAGACAGAAGCGATGAAAGACGGTAGTGATGCCATTGCGGATTGGCCGATTCTTAACGCACTAATCAATACATGCGGGGGTGCGAGCTGGGTGAGCATCCACCATGGGGGCGGCGTAGGGATGGGATACTCGCTGCATGCGGGACAAGTTCTTGTCGCTGATGGCACGCCGGAAGCAGCACAGCGCATCGAACGTGTGCTCGTTTCTGACCCTGGCATGGGTGTCATTCGCCATGCGGATGCAGGATATGAAAAAGCGATTAAGGTAGCGAAAGAAAGAGGCGTTGACATCCCGATGCTAGGTTAGTACCTCGGAGACGGAAGTTGTGGAGGAACAGGAAGATTACCGTTTTCCTCCTGTTCTTTACTATTTTTATGATAGCTGAATATATGTACGGGAGGAGGCCGATCATGCTGCAAACCATCTACTCTCCTACAGGGAAAGATATTTCGTGTAAAAGCTGGGAAACCGAAGCACTGCTAAGGCTATTAATGAACAGTCTGGACCCGCGTGTAGCAGAGAACGGGCAAGATTTAATTGTATATGGTGGAACGGGGAAGGCAGCAAGGAGCAAAACAATGCTGCGGGCTATTATTAAGGAATTGCAGCAACTTGATTCGGACTCTACCTTATTGATTCAATCAGGAAAGCCCATAGCTTCATTTCGTACGTTTTCTTTTTTTCCACGTGTGCTTGCGTCCGCCGCTATGGTAGTTCCCGCGTGGGCGACATGGAAAGAATTCTCCCGCCTTGAAGAAAAAGGGCTTACCATGTACGGACAGGCAACAGCAGCATCGTGGGCGTATATCGGCGTGCAGGGTGTATTGCAGGCGACTTTCGAGACCATGAGTGAGGTGGCCAACCGTTATTTTAATGGATCGTTAAAAGGAAAGATTGTACTGACTTCCGGCCTGGGTGGCATGGGTTCGGCTCAACCTTTGTCTGTTACGATGAATGGTGGTGTAGCCATCGTTGTAGAAATTGACGAAAGCAAAATTCAGAAACGACTAATGAACAATTATTGCGACATCATGGCGCATACGATCGATCAAGCTTTGCAGTTGGCTGAGGAAGCTGCGCAAACAGGCAGGCCGCTTGCCATTGCGCTCGTGGGAAATGCTGCAGACGTGTATTGTGAACTGGTGGAGAAGGGCGTAACACCGGACATCGTAACGGATCAGACAGCGGCTCATGACTTGCTACATGGCTATATTCCGAGTGGCGTCTCATTGGAGCAGGCATATTTTCTACGGAATAAGAAGCCGGAAAAATATGTGGAGATGGCGATGCAAACCGTTACAGCCCATGTTGCCGCAATAAAGATGTTTCAGGAACGGGGAGCTGTTGTTTTTGATTATGGCAACAACATCCGTGGGCAAGCGAAGAAAGCTGGATATGAAGAAGCGTTCGATTTTCCAGGCTTCGTATCTGAATATTTACGTCCATTGTATTGTGAGGGTAGGGGTCCCTGCCGTTGGGTTGCCCTTTCTGGAGACCCAGGTGATATTTATAAAATCGACGAAGTGATTTTGTCGGAATTTAAAAGCGATGAAAGAATTTGTCGTTGGATTCGCTACGTACAGGATAAAATTTATTTTTATGGGTTACCTGCTCGCACGTGCTGGCTGAACTATAAGGAACGAGATGAACTAGGGGAAATTATTAATCATATGGTTGCGTCCGGCCGACTGTTAGCTCCAGTTGCCATTACGAGAGACCATTCTGAAGGAAGCACCATGGCAGCACCTACTCGGGAAACCGAAGGGATGCTTGACGGCAGTGATGCCGTAGCGGATTGGCCTATCTTAAATGGACTGTTGAATGCATGTGCAGGAGCGTCGATGGTAAGCATTCAGCACGGGGGCGGCGTAGGTATTGGTAATTCAATACACTCCGGTATGACCGCAGTGGCGGATGGAAGTATAGAATCGTTTGAAAGATTACAGAGACTATTAAAAATCGATCCGGGTTTGAATATTATCCGACATGCTGATGCAGGGTATTCCACGGCCCAATCTATGATAGACAAGCTAGGAATTAAGAAGCCGTTATAGGGAATCGAACGTCGACAATTCTGCAGAGTGAAGGGATGTGTTCCTGGTGAGGTCTACGCTTTTACTGATTTCAAATGATGATACCGCGATTCGGTTGATAGAGTTGGTTAATCAAACGTATGACTTTCAATTCCAAATTCAAGTATGCGAGGACGCTTTTGATTTGGAAAAGCAAGTGCGGTATTACGATCCGATTGTTGTATGTCTTGATTTTGACTACATAGAGGAGAACGAGCGGAGAAAAATACTAGAAGTAAGCGGACAACGAAATACTATACTTTCTTATATTGTTTTAAAAACTACCTATACTGCACAGGAAATGCGCATGTATTTCAAACTTGGTGTAGCGGATTGTATTTCCAAGCCGCTTGACAAAGAAGCGTTATACTATCTGCTTCACGAAGCCAAAGCGCAGAACATAAAGGAAGAATTGAAATCGGATGAGTCCCGTAGAATAAAGGAATGCACGGCTTCTATGAAGAGCTGTCTGGCGTACGATTTGATTTTCGGTACAATAAAAAACTCAAAAGACATATGGGACCGAAGCAAATGGGCGGGGCTATCAACCGTGCCAAATACGGCCATGATTGTCCATATTGATGAGTTTTCTCGTCTTACGAAAAATAAAAGTAAACTATGGGAACAGTCGATTCGTAGTGAAATAATCGAGATCATCCAGCAGTTTCGGGATCGTGATGTTCAGGAAGTGTTGGCTATCATAACGGCCGCCGATAAAATCGCGGTGCTGTTGTCTGTTCCGCTACGCAACAGCAAGGCAGAATACAAGGCACTAGCTCTTGTATATGCAAGAGAGATGAAAGAATATATAAAGGAAAGAACTGGGTATACGGTTACCATCGGAATCGGCCATTACTATGAAGACGCACGTAACTTGCATGTATCTTATCAGGAAGCGTTGCACGCACAAACGCATAAGTTTTTCGCAGGCACGGATTCGCTGCTTCATATTGACGATGCCGAGCCATTCGTTAATGAAACGGCGTTGCTGCCTGGTGATGAAATCAGTTCTCTAGCAAATAAGTTAACGGTAGGCGATTTTGCAGGTGTTAAGCAAAGCATTGAGCAGCTGTGGGATATATTATTCCAAAAGCCAAATGCTGATCCTCAAGTGTTCAAAATGCAGATTCTTGATTTGCTGACTACATTGGCACGGGCCGCACTAAATGGCGGTGCTAAACCGAAAGATATTTTTTCCATTCATCTGCAGTATGCGCGTGATTTATATCGCATTGAAAATACGATTCATATGAAGCAATGGTTTAAAGAAGCGGTAGAGCATTTCCTGGAATGTGTATTAACGAATTATAATGAGCAGATGCTAAAATCCGTACAGAAAGCAATGCAATACATTCATTCATACTATCTGGAAAATATCACGTTGGAACAAGTGGCAAGCCATGTGCATTTAAGTCCGAATTATTTCAGCTATATTTTTAAAAAAACAACTGGTTCTTCTTTAGTAGAATACATTACTCATTTACGAATCGA
Organism: Aneurinibacillus migulanus; assembly: GCF_001274715.1. GTDB lineage: Bacteria > Bacillota > Bacilli > Aneurinibacillales > Aneurinibacillaceae > Aneurinibacillus > Aneurinibacillus migulanus. The sequence goes on from NZ_LGUG01000004.1 coordinate 2,311,741, forward strand.
AAGAGCGAAAGTCATGCTGATGGATTTAAACTATACGATTTACCATGTAGCCGGAGCCGTAGGGTATAACGATGCCCGTTATTTTAGCCGTGTATTCAAAACAATAGTAGGCAAAACCCCAAGTCAGTATCGAAATGCGCTCTTAGTTCCTAAAACGCTCGCAAAAGAAGGAACGTCTTAAGGAAAGCGAGCAATCGGATAGAGGGGTTCCACGATTCATTGTACACCTGAGCAGGAGAGGAGTAGAGAACGTGTCGGTGTTGATGGTCATCAATGTCCTCATTTTTATTACTTTAATAGGGTATGCATTGTATTTATTCACCTATCTTGTCTACAGCCGTGTCACGTACATTAAGCTCGGACGTGCGGCAGACTTGAAGGAAGACGCGACCCGAACATTGAATGCCTTCTGGGTCAATGTTTTCGGACAGAAAAAATTAATGAAAGATTCCAAAAGCGGTGTCATGCACATCGTATTGTTCTATGGCTTCCTTCTGGTCCAGTTCGGAGCCATTGATTTAATCTGGAAAGGGCTGAAGCCAGGCTCGCACCTGCCGTTTGGTGCGGCATATCCTTACTTCCTTCTGTTCCAGGAAGTGGTCGTTGTGGCGATCCTGCTAGCCATTTTCTATGCCTGGTATCGTCGCAACGTCGAAAAATTAAAGCGCTTAAAACGCGGCTGGAAAGCCAATCTGGTCGTTTGGCTCATCAGCATCTTGATGATCAGTACGCTTCTGTCTGAAGGATTAGAAATCATCTGGCTGCATGCCGACGCCATCAGCTTCCGTTCCACGCAGCCGATCGCCTCCAGCCTTGCACTGGCATTGGCGGGCATCGGTCCGACGGCGGCAGGCGCCCTCTTCTATGTCTTCTGGTGGGTGCACTTGCTGACGCTGTTGTTCTTCCTGGTGTATATTCCGCAGGGCAAGCACGCGCATCTTCTGTTTGCGCCGTACAACTGGCTTATGAAGGATAAGACACGTCCTCCAGGCAAGCTGAGCACGATCGACTTCGAGAAGCTGGAAGAAGAAGGCGCAGAAGAATTCGGCGTCGGACGCATTGAGCATTTTACACAGAACCAACTGATTGACTTATACGCCTGTGTGGAGTGTGGCCGCTGTACAAGCATGTGCCCGGCTGCCGGCACAGGTAAGACCCTATCGCCGATGGATTTAATCGTGAAAATGCGTGATCACTTAACGGAGAAAGGGGCCGCCATTACAGGTCGTACGCCATGGATGCCGGCCGCGGTCTTTAAAGAATCGACCGGCAATGCGTTAGCTGTACAAGCACGCGCCGCAGGGGCAGGTCAGGTTGTGGAAGAGACGGCAGCAGCGACGGAAGGCTCATCCGCTTTGAAGATTGAGTACGATACGCAGCTCATTGGGGATGTCATTACAGAAGAAGAGCTCTGGGCATGTACGACATGTCGTAACTGTGAGGACCAATGTCCGGTGGCAAATGAGCACGTAGGTCACATCATCGACATGCGCCGCTATCTCGTCATGACGGAAGGACGCATGCCGTCCGATGCCCAGCGTGCGTTGAGCAACATCGAACGTCAGAGCAATCCGTGGGGCATCAACCGTAAAGACCGGATTAAATGGCGTGAAGGCATGGAAGATCTCGTGCCGACCGTCAAGGAAGCGGACGAATTCGAATACCTCTTCTTCGTTGGTTCGATGGGCTCGTTCGATAATCGAAGCATCAAATTAACCCAATCGTTCGCCCGTGTGATGAACAAAGCGGGTATCAAGTTTGCTATTCTGGGCAACGAAGAGAAGAACTCAGGTGATACAGCCCGCCGTCTTGGCAATGAAATGCTGTTCCAGGAGCTGGCGATGGAGAACATCGGGAACTTCCAGAAGTATGATGTGAAGAAAATCGTGACGATGGACCCGCACGCCTACAATACGTTCAAGCACGAATATCCGGAGTTTGGACTCGAAGACGTGGAAATCTATCATCATACTGATCTGCTGGTGGAATGGCTGCGGGAAGGCCGGATTCAACCGGTGAATGAAGTGAAAGAGCGTGTGACCTATCATGACTCCTGTTACCTGGGCCGTTACAATGATATATATGATGCGCCGCGAGAGATCCTGTCCGCCATCCCTGGCGTCGAGATCGTGGAAATGGAGCGTTCCGGCTGTGACAGCATGTGCTGTGGCGCGGGCGGCGGGATGATGTGGCAGGAAGAGCATCAGGGCACACGTGTGAACCTTGCACGCACCGAGCAGGCTTTGGCTGTGAATCCGACGACGATCGGAAGTGCTTGTCCATATTGCTTGACGATGCTGTCAGACGGCACGAAAGCAAAGGAAGTTGAAGAAAAAGTTCAGACGCTTGATATGGTAGAAATCTTGGAACGATCGTTATAAGATTACAAACACAAAACGTGAATGTGGCATTTACGGGTATGCCAGCATAAGAAAAGTAACTTTATAGTACAACTATATACATCTGACTTTATAAATTTATATATTTTTATGGTAGGAGGTAAGAAAAGAAGGAAGGGCGCTCGAGTATTATGGGCGTCCTATTTGCCGTACGAGAAGAAGAGGTATGTTAAAAGATGAAAAATTAAGATAATATAGAAAAAGGGAGTTTTTGAATAAGTAGAAGGGGGAAATACGTTGCGAGAGGCAGTCATTGTAGAAGCAGTACGAACACCGATAGGGAGGCGTGGAGGTATATTAAGCACCGTACGGCCGGACGATTTGGCAGCAGAAGTATTAAGGGAACTAATCGTGCGCTCAGGCATTTCTTCCGAACTGGTTGAGGATGTCATTATGGGCTGCGTATCGCAAAGTGGAGAACAGGCCGGAGATATTGCCAGGGTAGCCGCTCTGCTTGCAGATTATCCAATTGAGGTGCCAGGTGTAACAATTGACCGCCAGTGCGGGTCCAGCCAGCAGGCCGTGCATTTTGCCGCTCAAGCTATTATCAGTGGAGATATGGATGTAGTCGTGGCCGCTGGCGTCGAAAGCATGACCCGTGTACCGATGTTTTCGAATTTACAAGGGGCCGAATGGAATAGCAAGCTAACTGCACGTTTTGGCGCATTTAATCAGGGGATTTCTGCTGAGCGTATGGCAGAGAAATGGGGGCTCACACGACGCCAAATGGATGAATTTGCACTGGAGAGTCATCAAAAAGCGGTAAAGGCCCAGAAGGAAGGCTGGTTTGAACGCGAGATCATGCCGATAATCCTTTCTCATTCAGACGGTACACAAATGCGTGTGCAACAGGATGAAGGCCCACGCCGGGAGACTACGCTTGAGAAGCTGGGAGCGTTAAAGCCAGCCTTTCTTGAAAGCGGTAGCATTCATGCAGGTAATGCCAGTCAAATCAGCGACGGTGCAGCCGGACTTCTCCTGATGTCAAGGAACAAAGCTGAAGAACTTGGGCTGAAGCCGCGTTTTCGTATCGTCGCGCGTTCTGTCGTCGGTTCCGACCCGAGGTTGATGCTGACAGGACCTATCGCGGCAACGCGAAAAGTGCTGCAGAAAGCCGGCTTGACGCTTGAACAGATGGATATATACGAAGTGAACGAGGCGTTTGCCTGCGTACCGTTAGTTTGGCTTGCGGAAACGGGAGCAGATCCGGCCAGGTTGAATCCGAACGGCGGAGCGATTGCGCTTGGACACCCGCTTGGTGCAAGCGGTGCGCGCGTAATGGTTACGCTTCTTCATGAGCTGGAAAGAACGGGAGGGCGTTATGGATTGCAGGCGATTTGTGAAGGGCATGGAATGGCCAATGCGACCATCGTTGAACGCCTCGACAGGTAAAAATGCCGAATGGCCGAGTGATAGCAGAAAAGGGAGGAGACTAGGCATGTCGACGTTTGATATCTTGCTTCAGCACGTGGAACACCAACCGGAGAAAGCGGTTACTATTTATGGGGGACACGAGACAAGCTATCTTCAGTTGACACAGATGGCACGCCGATTGGGAGGATATTTTCGAAGTAAAGGATTGAAACAAGGAGACGTAGTCGCATTATTGCTCGGTAACTCCGATATGTTTGTTACCTGCTATTTTGCCTGCCAGGCGGCCGGTGTAAGCGTATTGCCTATCAATACCCGACTTGCGCCCAGAGAAATCGAATACATTCTTAACCACTCCAGAGCAAAGCTGCTTGTTTACGGGCAGGAATTCAATGAAACAGTAGAAGAATTAATGCCTTCTATCCCTTTGATCCAACATTTTATTCATGTAGAAGGTCCTGAAACGCTGCGGGGAACATCTATTGGCCAGGCAATTCATGAAAGCGATGAAGTAGCTGTTATACCTTTCCAGGATGATGATACTGCCGTTATTTTTTATACATCAGGAACGACCGGAAAACCGAAAGGGGTGATGCTTTCCCATAAGAACTGCAAAGCTATCGCGAAAATGTGGCGAGAAGCGATGGATTTGGAGAAGTCGGAGCGAGTTCTTATTGTTGCACCGCTGTTTCATTGTGCTGCCGCCCATGTATTTATGTTACCGACTATACAGGCGGGAGGCACTCTTGTCATAGAAAAAGGGTTTAGTCCGAAGCAGACGATGGAAGCAGTGCAACGTTATGATGTTACGTTGTTTTTTGGGGTACCGGCTATGTATACGCTGTTGCTCAATCAGCCTGATTTGCATACGCTCCACGTTCCGCACCTTCGAATGCTGACATACGGAGCCGCACCTATGCCATATGAACTAATCAAGAAGGTAAAGCAGATATTTCCGCAGGCAAAGGTGCAAAATTTATACGGACAAACGGAGAACGCACCGGGTGCTACTACATTGAAAGACCCGCATGCATTAAGTAAAGTTGGTTCAGTCGGTCAGCCACTGCCAGGATGCCAGGTGCGTATTGTAGATGACGAAGGATTCGAGGTACCGGTTGGAGAAGTTGGTGAAATCATCATCAAAGGTCCTCATGTCATGAAAGGATATCTTAACAATCCAGAGGCGACCGCGCTCACCATGCGAGAGGATTGGATGTTAAGTGGGGATTTAGGACGCATGGATGACGAAGGATTTCTCTACATTGTAGATCGGAAGAAAGACATGATTATTCGCGGTGGCGAAAACATTTATCCGATCGAGGTAGAAGAAGTGTTGTTTGAAATTCCGGCCGTACTTGAAGCGGCAGTCATCGGTATACCGCATGAAATATATGGAGAAGTACCGAAAGCATACGTTGTCATAAAAGATGGAAACGGATTGACGGAAGAAGAAGTCATTGCATTTTGTGAAAAGCGGCTTGCCAAATACAAGGTGCCATTCCATGTGGAATTTCTTGATGCCTTGCCGCGCAATGCAAGTGGAAAAGTGTTAAAAACAGTGTTACGACAACAGGAAGGCGTATAAAGCTGTTATCATACATTTGGATGACGTAGGAAGTTGGACAAAGACACGCCGCTCCCTTTTTTATCCGGGAGGGATGTCTCCAACATCTTACGTCTATCTTTTTTTATCTCGTACAATTAGACAACATCAAGAAAAGATTGATTCCGACTGGTTCCTATACTACAGTGAATACAAAGTGAGCAAAAGGTAGTTACATTAAAAAATAGGTGGAGGAATAAGGATGAGATTAATGCGTTATTTTTTTTCTTTTTAGGGCTGACTTTTTTCGGTCTGGGCAACGCGCTTGCGGTTAAGGTTAAATATCTTGGTCTTCATCCGTGGGAAGTGCTAAATGTAGCATTATATCAGCGGTATGGTTTGACGATAGGAACGTGGTCCGTCGTTTGCGGTCTTGTTCTAGTGCTCGTCTCTTTGCTGGTAGACCGCAGATATATTAATATAGGCACGTTTCTAAATGCGTTGTTGATCGGACCCATTATGGATATTTTCTTATGGCTGGATATTCTGCCCACAGCCATGCACTCATGGCCGGATTATATCATTCTTCTGTGCGGAATCGTAATCACAGGTGTTGGAGGCGGTATGTATGTAGCCGCTGGAATTGGAGCTGGTCCGCGGGACGGTTTTATGCTTTCCATTTCCGATAAGACGGGGCTTTCAGTCAGTCGCGCCCGTATCATTGTAGAAAGTATTGTGCTTGGTATCGGATTTCTTTTAGGTGGCCCTGTTTTTATCGTAACATTTATTTATACGTTTATTCAAAGTCCTGTGTTCCAACAAGCGTTAAAGATATTCAGAAGCTTCCTACATGCACTGGAACATAGGCAGAGTCAATCGGCCTCTTTTCGCCGATTTCCATAGATTTTCTTAGATTCGCTCATTGGGTCTTAACTGGTAGAGGTACACGGTCCTGTGCACCTCTCTTTGTGTTGTCTGTATAAAATATAAGCATCCATATGAAAAATAATTTCAATATCTTTACAGAGACAATGTAGTCAAAAGGAACTATTTGTTTCTGAATCTATTGAAATATTTATATAAGAGATGTAAAGTTTTTCTGGTAACTTAATCACATATATTATTGTCGGCAAACCTTCCGAAAGGGAGGGACGCAAAGCTATGGGCCTACGGTTTTCTTACTATGGCTGCCAAGTTGCATGTACGGAAACAATTCCTGTTTGCTTTGTGTGTCGATGTGCGGGGATTGTTTTTTTTGTTGGGGAGTGAATGCCTGGAGTCTATATTATTGTTGATTTTCAATTAGCGATTCCAAAATAGTAATACATGCACCCGGAGGGATATTCATGAAGAGGATTAGAAACTCGGCGAGTACGAAGATTATTAGTACTTCACTCGTCATACTGCTTGCTTTTGGGATTTTAAGCAGCGTTGCGACTTATTTTATGATTAAGAACAGTAACTTGAACAGCATGAGCAGGCAATTGAACGATACGGCAGCCATTTTGGCAGAACAAGCTAATATCGAACAGGTGCGTTCAATTGTGAATCAGCCAAATGACAAAAATCCTGATGTACTGCAAGCAACTAAAGAAATGGATCAGATTATGAGCCATTCAGAGATTATTGACAATCTGTATTTGATCTCGTATAAGAACGGTCAGTTCTACAACGTCTCGATGAGCACAAGTCTGCGGAAGTTAGATGTGCCGTACAATCAGAACATGGGCGAAGCAGGTATTTCACAGGAACTGCTCACCTTGATGAAACAATCGTTCGAACAGAAAAAAATCCAGGCGACACATGTATATGGAGATGTATACGGCCAATATAAAACCGGTATGGCCCCTATCATAGATGAAAACAATAATGTCATAGCTTTATATATTGTTGATTACGATGTATCTCAAGTAACGCAAAAAGCATGGAAAGAAGCAAGCACCATTCTGTATATCACATTAATTTTCGTACTCATTTGCGGATTGCTTACTTATTTCAGTATTAAACGAATGATTTCACCTATTAACTATCTTTCAGAGAAGGCACGTAAAATATCTGAAGGTGATTTGAACATTGAAGTAATAGAGCTAAAAAGCCGGGACGAAATCGGAGCGTTGGGCAATAGCTTCCAGATGATGGTCACGAATCTACGCGATATTATCCATAATGTATCAGGTGTGTCTTCCCGTATTTCCGAATTGTCTGTACGACTCTCATCAGAAATTAAAGATACGGTTCAGGAGAATCAACAGATATCTGCTGCGATTCAGGAGATTGCGAGCGGAACAGAGATGCAGGTGGGAAGTGCAGAGTCGAGTTCTCAGGCGACCCATGAGCTTTCGTCGGGGATTCAACACATTGCAGCAGCATCAGGCAGCATTTCCGAAGCCTCGATAACAATGGCTGAGGAAGCGGAAGAAGGAAATGCAATCACCCTAAAGGTCATTGAGCAAATGAAAACAATTAGCCATTACGTGGATCAGTCGGCTTCAGATGTCAAGTCACTGGGCGGGCATTCTCAGGAAATCAGTAAAATCGTTGAGATGATTACCCAGATTTCTTCGCAAACGAACTTGCTTGCGCTTAATGCCGCTATTGAAGCCGCACGTGCTGGCGAACATGGAAAAGGATTTGCTGTGGTAGCGGATGAGGTCAGAAAGCTGGCTGAACAGTCTACACAATCTGCCCAGCAAATCGCGAATCTAGTACAAGAAATCCAGAGTGGAACGTCAAATTCTATTACTTCAATGAACCATATGGTTGAAGAAGTAAAAGTAGGGATGGAAATCGTTCAAAAAGCAGGAACAGCCTTTGAACATATTCTCGAAACCATTCGGGGAATCACTACGCAAATTCAGGAGGTATCAGCTGCTTCTGAAGAGATGGCGGCCAGTTCCCAGCAGGTAACGGCGTCTATAGAGTCCATGGCTCAAATCGCCCAGGAATCGGCCGATAATACGTCTGCTGTTTCGTCTTCATCTACAAGACAGTTGACATCCATGCAGGAAGTCGCCAAGGAAGCCGAGTCTCTTGATGCGCTCGTTGGGGAGCTTCGGGAGACGATTAAACGCTTTAATATATAGCGATTTTAAAGACTTGAAAATAAGAAAAAGGTGATGGAGTGATGAAAGTGCGTGAAGACGAAGGGAATATGGAACGGTACTGGTTTGACAGGCTAATCGAGCCTTTGCCTGTAGTCGGAATCCCGTCTGATTTTCCGCGATCTTCTGTCCGTGGTTTTAAGAAAGAATCAGTCATCGTTTCTATGCAGGATTTATGGGCACAAAAGATAGAGAACTTATGTAAAGATAAGGGTGTTCTGATAGAAGTTCTTATGCTATCCGCTTATTTCGTTTGGCTATACCGCATTACACACGAGGAAGATATCATGGTGGGTGTACGGCTTTCTTCTGGGGAGCAAGGCGAAGCTGCGCTTACGCTACCGATACGTATTTCCCTTACAGGAATAGAGAGCTTCGAGCACCTGATAACAGAGGTAAAAGTACGATTGTCAGAAGCGATGGAGCATCGCCTGGCGTTCCGCGCTTATGAGGATAACAGAATAAAGGAAAACGGAGAGGATGCAGTCATTGCTTATCCCGCGATTTTCGTCATGGGTGATGCAGCATACGAGGAACTGTCGGCGCCTATCGTATGGAACGTGGACATGCATACTCATTACCATATAGAAACGACTTTCAATAATAAGGTATTCACACGGGCATCCATTCATCGTTTTATTGAGCAATACGAGAACATTCTCGAAGCTGTAACGCTTCAGCCTTCCGTGCGTTTTCGCGAGATTGATATGTTAAGTAAAGAGGAATGCAAGCTATATCGGAAGCTAAATGATACAAGAGAGGAATTTCCGTCCGATAAGACACTTTCCGCCATGTTTGTGGAAGCAGCTGAGCAATTTCCGTCTCATATTGCCCTTTCATCAGACAAAGGACAGCTTACCTATGAGGAGCTGAACAGCAAATCCAATCAGGTCGCCCGTATGCTGCGTACTCACGGATTAAAACAAGGTGACTTTGTCGCCTTGTTCATGGAGCGAAGCATAGAGACTGTAGTCGGTCTTTTAGGAATTATGAAAGCCGGTGGCGTCTATGTACCGATCGATCCGGAATATCCCCAATCGCGTATCGAGTACATGATTGAGGATAGCCGTGCGGCTTTTATCGTAACGAAAGCGGAGTTTGCGGGCATTTTGGATGAGAGTGCCCGTTCTTGCCCACATGGTGCTCAGGTGCTCTGCCTCGACGATATGCAATTGGCACAGTATTCTAACGAGAACGTTGCTGCCTATCCGGGGGCAACAGATCCTGCGTATATGATTTATACGTCCGGTTCTACTGGCCGTCCAAAAGGAACGGTCATTGTTCATCGTAGTGCAGTGAACTTGCTCGTCTACCTGCGGAAGCCGTATGAGTGTACGCCGGATGACGTTTTTCTTCAATTCGCTTCGTATAGCTTTGATGCTTCCATCGCCGAGACGTTCTCCGCCCTTCTGTGGGGAGCGCGCTTGCATCTGTTGTCTAATATGGAGCGGGTGGCAATCGAAGAATTCGCCAATGTTGCTGAAAGAGTGAAAGCAACGGGTGCCTTGGCCCTGCCGACCGCTTTCTTTAAGCAAATCGCGGCTTATCTTGAAGACAACAGTATACACAAATTACGAACCGTAAAACGAATTATCGTAGCAGGAGAAGCGTTGACAGGCGAAACGGTGCGGTTGTGGCAAAGACGGTTCGGGCTTAATATTAATATCTTCAATGCATACGGACCGACTGAATGCACAGTAGGTACTACGATTTACCTCGTTGAAAAAGAGGTTCCACCCGAGCAAGTCTATATTCCGATCGGAAAACCGTATGATAATTATGAAACATATATTATCGATCCAAACGGAAAGCTTTGCCCGATTCATGTGCCTGGTGAATTGTATATTGGAGGGGCAGGATTAGCTAAAGAATATCTGAACAAGCCGGAAAAGACGGCAGAAGCTTTCGTACCACACCTATTCTCTGATGCGCCGGGAGCGCGGTTATACAAATCCGGGGATATCGTACGCCTGCTGGCCGATGGAAACATCGAGTATGTAGGACGTAAAGATAACCAGGTGAAAATTCGTGGACATCGCATTGAAATGGATGAAATTGAAGACGTGTTTGCCAAACAACAGGATGTTGAACATGTAGCTGTTGTTGCGAAGACGACAGAGGACGGAAATAAGCGCCTGGTAGCCTACTATAGTACAGGTAGCACGTATCCGCTGGATGAGAGTGAAATCCGGAAATTCTTAGCCCAATCCTTACCTGCATATATGATTCCGGAGCAATTCATTTATTTGGAGAATATGCCGGTTTCCCCGACAGGCAAAATTGACCGCAAGCTTCTAATCGCACGGGAAGATAAAATTTCGCTTAGAAGAGAAAGCGGTGAAATACCGCAAAGCGAGACGGAAAAGCGAATAGCAGAAGCATGGGAGAAGGTTCTCGGAATTGATGAAGTAGGAGTTACGGATGATTTCTTCGAAATCGGCGGACATTCCTTAAAAATTATTAGCATTCTCGTGTTGTTAAAGCCACATTTTCCTTCGTTGAAAATACAGGACTTCTTCCGCTATCGTACAATTGCTGCACTGGCGGAATATGTAGAACAAGCAGTGGATAAGGAAGTAAAACCTGTGCGTTCTTCGTCTGACGGAGAGCGCGAATGGAAAGACTTAATCGAACCGCCAGTGATTAAGGGTGCAAGAGTCGGACAGCGGAAAGCGATGGAGTATGTTCTGGTAACCGGGGGGACCGGGTATCTTGGTGCGCACATCGTACATGAGGTTTTGCAACAGACAGAGGCTATTGTCTATTGTCTTACACGCGGTTCGGGTAAAAATTCGCCTGAACAGCGCCTTGTGGATACGCTACACTTTTATTTTCCTGACATGGATCTATCCGTTTTTGGAAAGCGTCTGATTGCTGTTGAGGGAGACTTAAGCGAGTCGAATCTTGGTCTGTCGCCGGACATGCGCTATGAATTGGCGGATAGAATTGATACTGTGATTCATTGTGCGGCCGATGTTCGCCATTTCGGAGATGCGGAGCATTTTGAGAAGATAAATGTAAGAGGAACATCGCTTTTACTCGATATTATTCGCGGTAAGCAGGGTACGCACTTTCACCATATTTCCACCGTGAGCGTTCCTGAAGATCTGGCGGCCAGCGGACAATGGGAGCATTTTGTGCAGTATGGTGATTTCTCATATAGTACGGTGCTAGAAAATGAATATTCCAACAGTAAGCTTCGTGCAGAGAACGTTATACGTACAGCGATGAAAGAGGGTGTTTCAGCTACCATCCATCGCGTAGGCAATCTGGTCGGTCGTGCAAAGACCGGAAAATTCCAACGAAATATTGAGAGCAATGCGTTCTACCGAATGATGAAGGCGATGTTGCTGCTCGGTACCGCTCCAGCTGCTGATTGGTATGTTGACTTGACGCCAGTCGATTACGCGAGCCAGGCGATTGTGAATCTCGCCGCTCAGCCGGAAATGGAAGGAAGAACCTTCCATATATGCAATCCAGAGCAAATACATTATACTGACTTTATTAACGAATTGCATGCCATTGGCTACGAGATTGCATTACTGGAGCCTGCAGAATACAGAGAGTCGTTATTCCGACTTAATGGTGTGGAAGAAAAGGCGGAAGCATTGGAATTGGCCATGGCACAGCTTGAAGGCGACGGTGCCCATGATTCTGAATATCGATATATATGCAAGAATGCTCAGGAGATTCTTGCAAGAGAAGGCATTTATTGTCCTAAGCCAGATCATGACCTGCTTCGGGCATTAGTGACGCATGCGGTGGAAGTTGGTTATTTCCCGCGTGCAAAAGAACATATAGTAGTAGGGAAATAATATAAGAATGAAAGAGTAGCTGTCTCCAAACGTGTGGGACAGCTATTTCTTTATCATGGTGCAACGGACGCAATACAGTGATGGAAGATGGACAAGAAAAGAAGCAACCGAAACAGGAGTGCTTATCCCAGCATACATAGCTGGAACATTCTTGGCAGACTCTTGTCTTGTCTGAAAAGATAAGGATAGAATACAATGTTAATGAGAATAATTATCATTATAATTTGAGCATTACGCATTGCCGAGAAGGAGGTCGAAAGGCTTGGATGGTCTGAAAAGCATAAAGAATGTTGTTTTTGACATCACTGGCATGAGCCTGAGTAACGAAGTGCGTTTTTGGCATTCGAACGAATTTGCCAGGAACGGGAACACGGTTCTTATTTTTGTTGTTCGCGGAAAAGGAGAACTGGATAACTCGGTTGAGTCGGTTATTTTGGAGAAGGGGGATTTATTTGTTCTTCCGGCAGGCCTTGAAGCCGGTCTCAAGCCACTTTCTTCTGAGCCTCTGTCCATGTACTGCATTGCTTTTTCCTACGCTAAAGCTCTCAGGCATAACAATGGGTGGTCCATTGAAAAGTATACACTACCGGTTCAAGGCATTATTCGTGTGGGTAATACATCCGTCATCTATCACCAAATCGATAAGCTTTATCGTACTTGGGGTGACTATAGCTTAACAGAAACAAGCAAAATACAAATTTGTTTTATGGAAGTATGGGAAGCCATTATGTCAGGAATGTTGGAAAAAAATTATAAAGAAGGCTTCAGGCATGTAATAAAAGGGATTATTGATCATATCGAGGAACATTATACAGAAACATTTCAAGCAGAAGAATTGGTGCAGTTTGCCGGTATGAGTACGGCAGCTTTTTACCAGCAATTCAAGCATTATACGTCTTTTACACCTCTTCAGTACGTTACTCAAAAAAGGATGGAACATGCTAAACGACTACTTGTTTCTACAGAGATGAAGATTACAGAAGTAGCCAAAACGGTAGGATATCAGGATGAGTATTATTTTAGCCGTAAGTTCAAGCAGGTGGTAGGGGTATCGCCCAGCAGTTATATGCAATCCTTACGTAGAAGAATTACCGTACTAACGCCGGCTTTTGTTGGGGATTTAATGGCATTGGGCGTTTCCTGGGACATGCTTTCTCCATCCATGGCAAATAAACATCAAAAGCATGGTTTATTACAAACACGAGAGAGCGAACTTGATTTACATCGACTGCGTATCCATACGCCTGATTTGATTATCGGCTCTGATGAAGCTTTAAAGTTATATCCATATCTTGCTGAAATTGCGCCAACCCGCTTGATATCGTACAAGAGCGGCTCATGGAGGGAGCATTTATATCAATTGGCCGAGATTATCGGCATCGGCGAGGTTGCCAAAAGCTGGCTCCGATTTTATGACCAGCGAGTCGAAAATGCCCGTAAACTCATCGCTTCACACATAGGAAATGAGACCGTATTAGCTGTCAGGGTAAATACGGGAGGGTTTCGAGTTTTTGGAGAGAAACGACGAAAACTTGGAGACGTTCTATATCGTGATTTGCAATTGAACGTGCCTGATAGCGTTCGAGATTTCACGTTTCGGGATATGGATAGTTTGCATGAGGTGAATGACTTCGATGCTGATCATATCCTATTGTTTACCGATCAGGAAGTTCGAGCGAATTGGGAGGAGTGGAGCAGTACGCTTAAAGGAAATGTACATTTGATTCAAACGTATCCCTGGTTGAATTACTCGGCAATGGTACATGAGAGATTGCTTACTAAGGCTGTATCTTTGTTTGCGGGCTAATAAGTAGAAAAATGTAAAGAAAAAATAGAGGAATGTCCATTCTCTTTTCGAATAATTCTGCGAAAATATAATTGATAATGATTTTCAATTTCGATTTAAGAGAGGAAGGAACGATACGAATGGCAAAGCTTGATTTTCCGGTAGCAAAAATGATTCAAGAAAGACGCTCCATAAAAAAATTTAAAAATGAAGCCATATCCATGGATCTACTTCATGATTTATTAAATGTTGCCGTTTGGGCACCGAACCACAGAATGCGGGAGCCCTGGCGTTTTATCTTATTCATAGAAGAAGGAAAGCGGACGCTGGCTGAGGCAATTTGCCAGCATGCTATGAAGAAGCGGGACCCTGTGCAGTTGGCAGAATATTTCTCGAGGATTCCAGTACACATGCTTATTGTTATGCAAGAGGACCCGCGTCAGAGAGAGTGGGAGGAGGATTTTGCTGCAACGAGTGCACTTATTCAAAACCTTCAATTAGCGGCTTGGGAGCAGGGAATCGGGATGATCTGGAAAACAGATCCGTACATACACTCACCAGGGTTTAGAGAATGTTTCGATATAAAACCGGGAGAGCGAATTGTGGGCTTACTCCATATTGGCTATCCGGAGGAGGTGCCGGAAGCCAAAGCAAGGACGAAGGCAGAATTGAAGATAACGTTGATTGGAATGCCAAGTGAGGTGGGGGTCTAGTACTTAACATGGCTAGGTTGCATCTCAGAACGAATGAAGCACCGATACGAACCAGACCATTGATGGCAACCTTTATTATTTTTATCGGAATATTTGCCATTTTGTTCGGCATTGCTGCCTCAATCGTAACAGGTGTTGCGAACATTTCGTTCAGCACAGTCTGGAATTCGGTTTTTGCCTATGATTCCAATAATGAGCACCATGTTATTATCCAATCCCTTCGTATGCCCCGTGCTCTTGCTGGAGCACTGGTGGGCGCCGCGTTTGCCGTATCAGGAGCGATTATGCAGGGGATGACCCGTAATCCGATTGCCGACACCGGATTGTTGGGCATCAATGCGGGTGCTGGGTTCGTTCTTGTGTTGGTCTTTGCGTTCATTCCATCGATGCCTTTTGAATACATCATTCTGTTCTCGTTTATCGGAGCCGGACTGGGTGCTGGATTGGTGTATGGCATCGCTTATTTCGCTAGAGGTGGTCTAACGCCGCTCCGGCTCGTTCTGGCAGGTGCGGTCGTCGGTTCGTTAGTTACAGGTGTCAGCCAGGCGCTGTCGCTACTGTTTCAAATCAACTATGATCTGGCCTTTTGG
This sequence comes from Aneurinibacillus migulanus, assembly GCF_001274715.1. GTDB lineage: Bacteria > Bacillota > Bacilli > Aneurinibacillales > Aneurinibacillaceae > Aneurinibacillus > Aneurinibacillus migulanus. The sequence goes on from NZ_LGUG01000004.1 coordinate 2,327,059, forward strand.
TCCGCAGGCGGCATCTCGACAGCGGAGTGGTTTCAGGTTTCAGTCATGATGCCCTGGATTATTGTCGGATTGATCGCGGCAATGGTTTTATCCCGGTCGATCACAATTTTAAGTCTGGGAGAAGAGGTGGCGGCTGGACTCGGTCAGCGAACGAAGCTAATCAAAGGAATAGGTGCCGTCGTCGTTATGATTTTGACAGGGGCCTCCGTATCTACGGTCGGCGGTGTCGGTTTTATCGGGCTCATTGTTCCGCATATTGTTCGATTTCTAGTCGGGGTCGATTATCGTTGGATTATCCCTTGCTCCGCCGTATTGGGAGGAGTTCTGGTCATTTGTGCTGATATCGGGGCGAAAATAATTGCCATGCCGTATGAAACGCCTCTCGGCTCCATCATTGCAGTGCTGGGTGTGCCTTTCTTCCTTTACCTGGCCCGTAAGGAACGGAGGGAATTATAGTGCGTCCAGAAATTTTTAATCAAGAGCGTAGAAGCCGCAGCATAAAACTAATTATTCTACTTGGTGTGCTAGTATTGTTCGGTTTGGTGATTAGTATGAATACAGGGCGGTACAGCATGCCGCCGTCTGAAGTATTGCAAACCTTGTTTGGCCAAGGATCGAAAAAGCAAAATATTGTCCTGTTCGATATGCGTCTGCCGCGCATTATCATTTCGGTTTTAATCGGTGCAGGATTAGCAATATCGGGTGCAGTCCTACAGGGTATTTCACGTAATGGTTTGTCCGATCCGGGTATTCTTGGGATTAATTCCGGCGCAGGGCTGGCGGTTCTGCTGTTTGTGTCATTTTATCCGACGACAAGTGTTGCGCCTCCGTTTCTCATGCCGTTTCTTGCCTTAATTGGCGCCGGATTGACGGCAGTTATTATTTATGTTCTTTCCTATAAAAAGAATGATGGCATTTCGCCGACTCGTTTGTTGCTTACTGGCATCGCGGTAGGAGCAGGAATGAGCGCCATAAGTATTATTCTTACATTACAGCTCAATCCAAGTAACTTTGAGTTTGTGGTCACATGGCAGATGGGCTCATTATGGGGATCGAACTGGAAATTTGTCGGTGCGCTGCTGCCGTGGATTGTTATCTTGCTGCCGTATGTGTACTGGAAATCAAGGGTGATGAACATTTTAAGCACGAACGAGCAAATTGCAGGCAGTTTGGGGCTTTCGATTAACCGAGAGCGACTTGTACTGATGGCTGCGGCTGTTGGATTGGCCGCTTCCAGTGTAGCAACAGGAGGCAGCATTGGGTTCGTTGGCTTGCTCGGCCCGCATATTGCGCGGCGGATGGTCGGTCCTCAGCATCAATATATGCTTCCCATTACAGCAATGGTTGGCGCGCTGCTTGTACTAGCCGGAGATACGATCGGCCGCAGTATTATGGAGTATACCGAGGTGCCGGCAGGTGTTGTCATTTCATTGCTAGGTGGCCCGTATTTTATCTACTTATTAATGCGTTCAAAAGTATAAAACCAATACAGAATTATATAAGGGGACAATGGAAGTGAAAAAAAGTAAACTCATGAGTGGTCTAATCGTGCTTCTTCTCGCCTCGGGTAGCTTGATGGCCTGCGGCGTAGATCAAAAGGAAAGTGCGACAGAAGAAACGAGTGTCCAGCCGTCTGAAAAAACGCAGGGGTTTCCGCGTACTATCAAACATATGATGGGAGAATTGCCACTGGAGGAGAAGCCGGAAAGGGTGGCAAGTGTGGAGATTTCGGTGACAGATTATTTGCTTGTACTGGATGTTGCGCCGGTGGCTTCGGAAGGGTTTGAAGGGACCAAAAGCAAGTCGCCGATTTTTGCCAAATATGCAGAAGGAAAAAAGGTTGCCGATCTTGGAAGCAAAACGAACCGGGAAACATTGATGGAAATGGACCCACAAGTGATTGTGCTCAGCGGTCAGGGGAAAGGTTCATCCTATGAGGAGTTTAACAAGATTGCCCCTACTGCTGCACTTGACTTTTCTGTTGATGCCCGTTCCCGACTCATGAAAGTGGCGGAAATTGTAGGGAAAGAAGAGAAGGCAAAACAAGTTATCGCTGATTTCGACAAACTTGTGAACGAAGCGAAGGCCGCGGCTGCCGGTCATAAGGGAGAAAAGGTTCTGTTCCTTATCTCTAACGGGAAGGATTTTACCGTTATGCATCCGAAAAATTTCCCTATTTATTTTGAGGAAGTCGGATTGACGCCTGTAGAAGGATTGCCGGAAGACGGAAAAATTGGTGGACGAATCGGTATTGAAGCGCTGAGTGAATTCGCACCGGATCATATCTTTATTGCCGAAAATCGCAGGAAGATGAATCAGGACGATCCGAAAGGATTGATTAACATCTGGACCAAACATCCAGTATGGAAAAATCTTGAAGCTGTTAAGAATAACCACGTTTATTCCGTGGATACGTTGGTTGGGGACACGTTCTTCCTTGGGCAGATTGCGGGTCTCGAATCTATTAAAACGAATCTTGGAAAATAGTCAGTAACTGACGTATCAAAAGGGGGAATGACAGTTGATAACCACGGATCGGTTATATATCGGGTATGAGGATAAGCTTATTGTGGAGCAGCTCAACATGACGATTCCTGAACATCAGATTACGGCTCTTGTAGGGGCGAATGGTTCCGGAAAGTCGACAATCCTAAAAGCGATGGCTCGCCTATTAAAGCCGAAACAGGGGGCTGTCTATTTGGATGGAAGGACGATTCATGAACAAAAAACAAAAGAAGTTGCCAAGCAGTTAGCGATTCTTCCGCAAAATCCGATCGCTCCGGAAGGATTAACGGTTTCTGAACTGGTCGCCTATGGAAGATTTCCGCATCAAAAAGGTTTTGGTTCACTGAGCCAAAAAGACAAGGAAATGGTAATGTGGGCGATTGAAGTGACAGCGCTACTAGAGTTTGTCAACCGTCCAGTGGACCAGCTATCGGGCGGACAGCGCCAGCGAGCGTGGATTGCGATGGCCTTGGCTCAGGAAACTCCAATTTTGTTTCTTGACGAGCCGACCACTTTCCTGGATATGGCTCATCAAATGGAAGTGCTCTATTTATTGCAGAAGCTGAATCTTGAAGAGAAACGAACCATTGTCATGGTGGTGCATGATTTGAATCATGCCAGCCGTTTTGCCCATCATATAGTAGCGATTAAAGCAGGGAAGGTGATGAAGACAGGTTCGCCGGTAGAGGTGATGACATCGGAGGTGCTACAGACGGTCTTCGGGATTAAGAGCGATATTATTTATGATCCGCGCAGCGGACAGCCATTATGCTTACCGTACGGATTATACACCTCGAGCGAAGAGAAGTACTCGCTACAAGCAAGCGGCATATAGTCAGAAGGGGCATCTATGGAGCTGATAACGAAAGGTTGCTTTCGTTTCAATTTCACATACAAGTAATATTTGTAAATAGAATGATAAGAAGAAAGGACCTCCAATGTTGGGGGCTTCTTTTTTTGTCACAGGTTGGAGGGTGATGAATGCTACAAGTGTTACCGTTTTTAAGACCATATCGAAAGCCAATAATTATTGCTGTACTCCTTATGCTTGTCGAGCTAACTGTGGAGCTGTGGCACCCACTGCTCATGGCAAAAATTATTAATGAAGGCATCAATCAGCAAAACCTTTCCGTTGTGCTGCGATGGGGGACACTCATGCTCGTGCTTGCTTTGCTTGGTTTCATATGCGGAATTATTAATTCATTTTATGCTGCGTATGTCAGCCAAAATTTCGGGTTCGATATAAGAAAGAGTTTGTTTGAGAAGGTGCAATCATTCTCGTTTGCGAACTTTAACCAATTTCCAACCTCCACTTTGATTACACGAGTGACAAGCGATGTTACTCAAATGCAGAATGTTGTATTTATGAGTTTGCGCATTATGATGCGTGCTCCGCTGCTTATCATCGGAGGGATGGTTATGGCTTTAGCTGTCAATGTTAAACTGGCTCTTATATTGGTGGTACTCATACCTTTTCTTCTCTGGTTCCTTGTGCGGATGATGAATAGGGCGTTTATGCTTTTTCGCTCTGTTCAAGAGCGTTTAGACCATGTCAACGGAATCCTGCGGGAAAATTTACTGGGAATAAGATTGATTAAGGCCTTTGTGCGTTATTGTCATGAAAGTAATCGGTTTACAGGAGCCAATAAGGAACTCATGGATCGGACCGTTACCGCCTTACGGTTAGTCGAGTTCATCATTCCATTGTTGCTGCTTATTATGAATGTGAGCGTTTTGTTTATTCTTTGGTTCGGTAGTCTAGAAGTGAATACAAAATCCGGGAACGTTGGTGAAGTTGTCGCGGTTATTAATTATGCAACACGCATTACAGGTGCCCTTTCGGTTGTTTCTATGATTGTTATGCAATTTTCCCGTGCAAAGGCTTCGGCTCAAAGGATTTCGGATGTGTTTGAAGCGAAAGCAGACATCTCAGATACTGGATGTGCAAATGCGGACTTGCGAATAACAGCAGGAAAGGTCAAGCTTGAAAATGTTTCTTTTCAGTATCCGGGCATTTCCTTACCTGCGTTACAATCGATTTCTTTTACTGTATATGCAGGAGAGACGGTTGCTATTTTAGGAGCTACAGGCTCTGGTAAATCCACTTTATTTCAGCTTATTCCTCGTTTATATGATGTGAGCGGCGGGAGTATTTGTATTGATGGTACGGATATTCGAGCAATGAAGCTGGATGTTTTACGCAAACAAATTGGATTTGTCCCTCAGGAGGCTTTGCTATTTACGGGGACTGTAAAAGACAACATCCTATGGGGAAAAGAAGAGGCTTCAATGGAAGAAATTATCGAAGCGGCTCAGTGTGCTCAAATGCACGAAACCATTATGAAGTTGCCGCATCAATATGATACGATGCTCGGGCAGAAAGGAGTTAATTTGTCAGGTGGGCAGAAGCAGCGGCTCTCGATTGCAAGAGCATTAATACGAAAACCGAAAATTCTTCTATTAGATGATAGTACAAGTGCTTTAGACGCAAAGACAGAGGCTAAGTTCCTTGCATCACTGAATGCATACTCCTGTACGACAATGATCATTACCCAAAAGATAAGTACTGCGATGCAAGCAGATACTATTATTCTTCTACAAGACGGAAAATTGCTTGCACAAGGAAATCATGAATCATTATTACACTATTCGCTCCTCTATCAACAAATCGTACAATCTCAGTTTGGAAGGGAGTCGGTGCCTCATGCTTAAACTGCCGAATAAACCTGCCCAAGCCGGTGCAAACAAACCGGAAATGAGAAAGAAGCCGAAGCCCAAGGACTGGTTTGGAACACTGGCTAAAATATGGACGTATTTATCAAAGCACAAAGGGCTGCTGACATTGGTCTTTATTATGGTTGTAATAAGCTCGATTTTGGGTCTTCTTGGTCCTTATTTAATCGGATTGGCGATTGATACGTATATCGTAACCAAGGACGAAAAAGGTATTCTCCTCCTCATTGTGCTTTTAGCAGTCATTTACCTACTGCATTCCGTTTCACTCTGGCTGCAAAATTATTGGATGATCGGCGTTGCACAGGAAGCGATCTATTCTATGAGAAATGATTTGTTTTATCAATTACACAAGCTACCGGTTTCATTTTTTTCCAAACGACAGCACGGAGAGCTTATGAGCAGGCTTACGAATGATATAGATAATGTAAGTCAAACATTAAATAGCTCTTTTATTCAATTGTCCTCCAGTATTCTTACTTTTATCGGTATGATTACGTTGATGCTATGGCTAAGCCCATTGTTAACTATTATTACGCTGCTTATTGTTCCGCTCATGTTTATTGGTATGAAGTGGATTACAAGCCGAACAGGACGATATTTTAAGGAGCAACAGCATCATCTTGGAGAGCTTAATGGTTTTATTGAGGAGACGTTCTCAGGTCAAAAAATTGTAAAGACATTTTCACAGGAGCAGAAAGTCATTGCTACGTTTATACATAAAAGTGAAAAACTAAAAGCCTCTGGATATTGGGCACAAACGTATTCAGGGTTTATCCCTAAGCTAATGAATGTATTAAATAATGTAAGCTTTGCTGTTATAGCTGGAGCTGGAGGGATATTGGCCGTAAAGGGAATGGTCTCAATAGGTATCATGGTAACGTTCTCTGAATACGCAAGACAGTTTACACGTCCCCTTAACGATCTGGCTAATCAGTTCAATACCTTTCTTTCCGCGATTGCCGGAGCAGAACGGGTATTTGAAGTGATGGAAGAGGATACGGAGACGAAGGATGAACATGGTGCAATTGAGTTGAACGAAGTCCGTGGAGAGATTGCATTCTCCAATGTATCTTTTTCTTATAACAAGGAAGGGCAAACGATAAACAACATTGACTTTCATATAGCTCCTGGCGAAACGGTTGCTTTAGTCGGTCCTACGGGAGCGGGAAAAACGACTGTCGTACAGCTGCTTTCTCGTTTTTATGATCCTGATCGTGGGTATATTCTTATTGACGGATATGACAGTAAAGAAATTAGACGAGAAAATCTTCGCCAGCATATGGGTTTCGTATTGCAAGATTCGTTTTTGTTTCAAGGAACGATCCGGGATAATATTCGTTACGGGAAGCTTGGTGCAAATCATGACGAGGTAGAACAAGCCGCCAGATTAGCAAATGCCCACTCTTTTATCATGAAGCTACCAGACCAATATGATACGATGCTGGATCAGGAAGGAAGCGGCATCAGCCAAGGCCAAAAGCAATTGCTTTCCATTGCCCGTGCGATCCTGGCTGATCCATCCATATTAGTTTTAGATGAAGCAACAAGCAGTATTGATACGATTACGGAAATCAAAATACAAGATGCTTTATACCGTCTTATGAAGGACAGAACTAGCATTGTAATTGCTCACCGATTGAATACGATCCAGCAAGCCGATGTTATTCTAGTTCTTGAGGATGGGAAAATCATAGAGAAAGGCTCTCATGATTCGCTTCTGAAACAAAAAGGGGTTTATTATGAATTGGTTCATAGTCAGTTTCGCCGTGTAGGCCATGTAGATGTGTAATTTCAGAACTTACAAAAAATTAAGAATTTAAACATGATTTATATATTGCAAACATTGTTTTGTATTTAAAACAAAAAGATTTGGGTTACAGGCAGTAAACAAAGAAACAAATTATATTTTGGGAGACCCGGCTGTTCGCAATGTAGCGAACGAGCTCTCCGTTTTTTCCGGATATCGCTTTACGAATAGTATAAATTGTTAATTTGCAAAGGGAAAAGGTGAATGCGTAGGCTTTTTCCATCTTTTTTCTGTAATGAAATTTATCGTAAAGTACGATGAATCCAGACGGCCAGCTGCAAGGAAACGGCATCCTGAAATACTTGCGGATCATATCCCGTATTCTGTTTAATTTTTTTTAAGCCGGTATATTAATGTATTGCGGTGGATGTATCGTTTTTTCGCTGCAATTGTTTTTCAGATGCGCATGAAGCGAGAATGAATAGTCGATTTACGCTTCACTCTGATTGAGAGGTTAAGAGAGACTGGATAATCATCATTTCGGTAATCATTTGTACGATTTCACGTGCTATCTTTTCCGTTAGCATAATGTATGTCACCCTTTGTAGGCAGATATTATTTATCATAAACAAAATAAAATAAATATTTCAATTCACACCTGTTGATCATCCATATATTGGAATAAATAAGATGCACGCGTCGGCGTGTTCCCTCGTCTTTTTCTCACAAGGAAGGGACACGGCCGCTTTGTAGCGCCAAGGCCGGACCGGCAAAACATCTGGGTATGACGGGGCAGGAGACAGTTGCCGGTCGGTTTCGTCCTTGGCGCTACACGCTCCACACAGAAAAACAAAGGGGACGTACGCCGTACGCATCCTTCTTTTCTATCCATCTATGGATACCAAGGGTGTTGATTGTTCCGAGAGGAAAAGACCACCACAACGGGACACAAACAAGGCCTTTCGTCTCCCTTCCCAAGCGCATGCCCCGGCCAGGCGAAAGAGGACAGCAACTGTCTCCCTCTTCGCATCTACCCAGATGTTTTGCTGTCCCGCCTGGCCGGGGTAAAAAGCAGCCCTCTACGCTTCCGTGCGGGAGACGAACTGACGCCCGTTTGGGGTACGGTGTGGTGGCTATCCACTCTGGATCGTACTGGATAATCAACACCCTTGATTTCAATTATTGTTTGTTTGCAGTGACTAATGATTTCTTGTTTCTTCTCTCACTATAATAAATACAAGTATTGAAAACGTATTAAGAGAAGGATGTGTACTATGAAAATTGTGATTGCACCGGATTCTTTTAAAGGCAGTATTTCTGCCTGGGAAGCATCCGTAGCGATAGAACGCGGGATTAAAAAAGTATTGCCGGAGTCGAATACGGTTTTGGTTCCGGTTGCGGACGGCGGGGAAGGGACGATGAATAGTCTCGTTGTGGCCACTGGCGGGCATATAATCGAGCATACGGTAACGGGGCCTCTGCATACGCCGGTGCAGGCCGCCTATGGCATTCTTGGTAACGGGGAAACATGTGTCATCGAAATGGCCAGCGCATCAGGGCTGTGCCTTGTTACAACAGAGCAAAGAAATCCGCTTATTACAACGACATACGGAACCGGCGAGCTTATTAAAAAAGCGATGGATGCCGGATGTCGGAGATTTATTTTGGCGATTGGAGGAAGTGCTACCAATGATGGAGGAAGTGGGATGCTTCAGGCTCTCGGGATGAAGCTGTTGGATGATGCAGGAGATGAGATTGGCTTTGGCGGAGGAGAGCTAAGGCGTATTGCAGCTATTGACACACGGAATTTTGATCCGCGTATTGCCCAAGCGGAATTCCTTATTGCAACAGATGTACAGAATCCGTTTATTGGCCCACATGGTGCTTCCTATGTGTTTGGACCACAAAAAGGGGCAACACCGGAGATGGTAGAAATGCTGGATGGTTATTTGACCCATTGGGCGGATATTATCGAGTCCAAAACAGGAATCCGCCTTCATGAAAGACCGGGTGCAGGAGCCGCAGGAGGGATTGGCGGTGCGTTTCAGGCTTTCTTTCCCAGTATAACGAAGCGGGGAATTGATATTGTTATCGAGTATACGAAGCTGAAAGAGAAGATGGAAGGGGCTGCTCTCGTCTTTACTGGAGAGGGACAGATTGACTTTCAGACTGCTTCAGGAAAAACACCGATGGGTGTAGCGCAGGAAGCACGGAAGCATGGTATACCTGTTTTTGCTTTGGCCGGCTCTGTTGGTCCTGGCATCGATGTGTTGTATGAACAGGGAATTCATAGTATCCATAGCATCACCAACGCACCGATGACATTGCAGGAAGCGATGGAGGGGGCGGCGGAATTATTGGCATTTACCTCAGAACAGGTGCTTCGCACCTATCTGGCATCACAAGTCTATCGTGACATCCTCTCTTCACCAAAGTAGAGAGCTTCCCTGTGGAAGTTCGGTGGCGACTTGCTCCAGCATCGACATGACAAGCAAACAGAGAACATCTCTGTTCTGGAATGCCAAATCGATGACATGTCGGGAGAACACTTTGGCTACGTGCTTCCGAAATTGCTAGAAGCAGGCGCTTTGGATGTATTCTATACATCGGTATACATGTTCTGTTATCATTTTATCAACGATATAAAATAGTTTACGAAGCTTACACAGACCTTTGTATTTATTGGTGTTCTCTATCATGTACAAAAACATTATTGCAAACTATATAAATTTTACAAGGAGTAGAGAAAATGGAAAGAGAACAAAATCACGACGTTTATAAGAATATTACGATCCCCCTACTTTGAATATGATTATCTAAAGAATTGATGTTTTTAGTAACAAATGAAGTAGAAGAGAAGTATGGAAAAGAATTAGTAAAAGAGTAAATTAATAAATTGATAAAGACGGATGATAGTATTCTTATTATATAAATCACACTTAATATTTTGACAGGGGAGCGTGGTTGGAAGTAGGAGATTCAGAAAAAGAAGAGATTGGATGCGCCCTGCGATCCGGCAGAAGAAAGGCAAACGTGTCTTTTTCTAGCCTCTGATTTTCTTCTTCTTTTCTTACCTCCTACCATAAACATTTGTCAATTTATCAAATCAGATGTATATAGAATAAACACTGTGACGAATGTAAGATAAATTAGTGAAGGAAGAAACGAAATGACAAAAAAGTTGACGGATTTGTCACTAGAATATTTATGGGGATTATTCCCTGTTAAACTAGAATCATTCAATCCATTATGGAAAAACTGGTTTGAGGAAGAAAAAAGATGTATTATTACCACCGTTGGTAAAGAGAATATTGAACGGATTAATCACATCGGATCTACATCGGTGGAAGGATTGGCAGCAAAACCAACAATCGATATTTTGCTTGAAATTACTAGTGAGTGTGATATTGATAAGCTAAGAAAAAATCTTGAAGATATTGACTATATTTTAGAATACCAACCACAAAAGGTTGCTCCACACTTGATGGGAATGAAGGGGTACACCATCAATGGGTTTGCTGAACGAGTTTTTCATTTACATATTCGGTATGCGGGAGATTGGAAAGAGCTGTATTTCCGAGATTATCTGCGAGAAAATCCTACAGTTGCAACAAAATATGTTGAACTTAAAACAGAGCTGAAAAAGAAATACGAGCATGATAGAGACAAATACACTGATGAAAAACATAATTTTGTAGAAAAGTATTCTTTAGTTGCTATGCATGAGTTTCCAGGAAGGTATCTGACCAAGTAGGTCGTTTTAAAATAGTTATTGGCATGGCAATTATAAACACTGCTACGCCAATTTTTTATTTAGTCAATATCATACAATAAAAGTTGAAAAATACGTGCTACACTTACTTTCATATATAGCAAAAAGAGGTTGTTCATATGGTACAAGAGGAAAGAATGACTCGCTTTGATCATGATTTACAAATTGAAGCCTATCATTTTCATGAAATTATGCAAATATTACATTAATTTCACCAAAAGATGCAGTAGGAATTTACTTTATTAAAGAAATTACATTAACGTGAGTTTTCTAGGATAGGAAGCAAGTATGGATTTTCCACAAGGATGAGAACTACTTGTTGTGTTATGACGTTTAGAAATATACGTACTGTACATGTCACCTAAAAGACAATCTTTAGATAGTATAATCGATAAGCCGAAAAATATCAGAATGGAGGAGATATTATGAAAAAGAAATGGCTCTTAGTTGGTCTAGTATTATTGCTTTCTCTTGTTATTCATGTTGCTTATGCTGCCAGTGAATTGACTATCCTTATTCATGGGAAAAAAGTGACATCAGATATACCGGCTAAAATTGAAAACGGAACAATACTCGTTCCCCTTCGTGTGATTGCTGAAAATTTAAATCAGAAGGTTCAGTGGGATCCGAAAACAAACACAGTTACTATTGAAGAAAAAATGCAACAATCAGAGATTAAGCGAATGGTTGTTCAAAGGGATAAAGATATTTTTATAGCGGGTAGTCTAGGAGGTTCCGATAACCATTCGGCCGCCAATCAAGCCCTTATTTACAATTTGTACACCCTGTACAATGAAGTTTACAGAGGGTTTTTGAGTACTGATTTGGGCACCGATATGAAATTAAAAACAGAAAGTGATTTGCCCTTTATAAAAAATAGTGAAGCAACCAAGGAAGGCGCAGCTAAAGAAAGCTATACCTTTATAAGAATGGTTAGATCCCCTTATATAACCCAGCCTGGCCAAAACGCTCCTTCAAGTAAAGATCTTGTTTTTTACCTTGATCCCAAAAATCAAAACGATCTTTATATAGCAGTTCAGAACCCCGAGCAAGTAAAAGAATGGACAACATATACTGTAAAGGGGTATGGACTCTGGTTACAAAAGGAAATTGACATTTATCTTCGTGGTTCTAGAGGATTGTAAACAGAATGAACCTCCATTGTTTGGATATAGACAAGAGAAGTTCATTCATTATCAATTGATAGCGTGAAGGCTCCATATATCAAATAAGCGAAGGGCGTCCTACCGTATAAAATCTGAATGACAAGCTAACAAAAATAAACATAGGAAAGTGTGAGATTACTTTATACAAAAAAAATTTACCTTTTTATGAACCTAGGTCCCCTTCTCGCCATCTAAACTTATGTAACAAAAATAAAGGGGACAAAAGGAGGCCTCACAATGTGATTATCAAGCACAGTATTGAGCAAGATGTTTGGATTGCTAAGCATGGAGACGATGATACCTCTGGTAGGCTGATTCAAACCTGCAAATGCAACCTGTATAGCGAGTCGCTATGGTAGATAAATCCATTACTGTATGTATATGAGCTAGCGTTGAAAAAGTAAGTTTTGTTCAACATTTTGCAAGAATTAAGCCGATGGATTTAAACGACCTAAGCAGTTTACGTTACCTATTTGCCTATCAAAGAGGTCACACAATCATTATTAACAGGTAAATTACCAAGAGTATATAGGAGTGATAGAATGCCAGATGTTCATTTTCGAAGAATTAACGCTAAAACTGTTCTTGAGATATGTAATCTGAGCGATACCCTTTCTGAGGTTCAACGAGAAATGGTTGCAGATAATGCCGTATCTATAGCTCAAGCTTATTTCTCTGAAAATGCATGGTTTAGAGCGATTTATGCTGATGATGATGCGATCGGCTTTATTATGTTACATCAGGGGGCGGATTATGATGATGAGATAGACGTCCATGGAGTTTATTTATGGCGTTTTATGATTGCGGGTCCCTATCAGGGAAAAGGGTATGGAAAACAAGCAATGGAAGTACTTGTAAAGCACTTAAAAGGGCAAGGGATTAACGAGATAATGACAAGTTGTGAGGTTGGAGAGGGAAGCCCTATGAGCTTTTATACTCGGTTAGGGTTTACACCGAATGGGGAGACCTTTGGAGAGGAGATCGGACTAACACTCAGGTTTTAATGAATATTTTAAAAGAGAAGGAGATTATACCTGTGATTTATAAACTTGATAAGAAAGATTATCAAAAAGTAAGAACGTTGTTACGAACACCCGAGCAAAAAAATGATTTAATGCTAAATGCAATCATTAACGGTACGAACAGAGGAACGATTTACGTAGATAATATCGAGCAACCCCAAACAGCATTGGTAGATGAAACAGGAGTAATTAGCATTTTCATCGGGGATGCTGCCAATGAAAAATTTATCTATCCTCTACGTGAGTTTATTGATAATCAATTGAAAATAGATACATATGAGTCATGTGGCGGCACGTATTTTCTTGCGCTTATATCTGATGAAAACTGGGAAAAAGTCATGAAAAAGGTGGTTTCACATAGAGAGTATGAATGGGATTATGAGCATTACTTCCAGTTTAATCGTGAGAAATTCAATGCTCTAAAAAGCGGCTATAAACCTCTGCCGAAGGAGTATACCATTAAAAAAATTGATGCTGAAGTTATTAATAACGACTCGGATAAAATAATTTTTAATGTTTTAGATGAATTTTGGTATTCAGTGGATGATTTTCTTCAACAAGGATTGGGGTACTGTGTACTGAAAGGAGATAAAATAATCAGTGCTTGCCTGTCCTGCTGCGTAAACGGAAAAGATCATGAGATAAGTGTGGAAACATACGATGAAGAAGAAATGAATAAAGGGCTGGCAACGTTGGTATGTGCAGCATATTTGGAGCATTGTATGGAAAATGGGCTAACACCACACTGGTCGACACTTGAAACGAATGTGGAATCAAATCGATTAGGAGAAAAATTAGGGTTTGAGTTTAAGTCGAAATGCAAAACACTTGAGTTTGAGTTTTAAAGTATGAATATTCGTTTACACCATAAAGAAATATGAAATAGAAAGGGAAGAAGTGGGTAAACCTGATTGCCTATGGACACACAAGCAATATGTGCTATGCTTGTGTGTTTCAGTGCAACAGTATTTACTTAAATCTTGAGAGCGTGTATCCCTTGAGGTTGTCGGGATTTTCGCGGCAACCTTTTAGGCTTGGTGACAGGGACGAAATGTGATCGGCCTAAACCCAATCATATGCTTGAGTTTTTACGGCCAGTCGATTCGGTAGTAGTAACGGATTGAACGCGCCTTTCTCGCTCAGCAAAAGATTTATTAGAAATCATGGAATTGATTGCAGCAAAGGAGACTTATTTACAGAGTCTAAGGGAATCCTGGCTCGATACAACATCTGCACATAGATAGAAAGGTGCTATGTATTTTATTCGCGGACATTGCTCATTTTGACGAGATTTAATTGCTGAGAGGAAAAAAGAAGGTATTTTACAGCAAAAAAGCGCGGAAAAACATTAGAAAGGCCAAAGGTGGGCCAAGAGAGGATTGACTATGCGTTATACATAATTAATCAGGGCTCTACCATCTCGGAAGCTGCTGAAAAAGCAGGATTATCTCCAATGACTCCCTATCGAGAAGCAAACCAAAGCATGTGATCAGAAAGAGGGTGTCCCAAAAGTAACTTTGGGGCACCCTCTTTTTGATTCCAGGAAAATATCTCCTGATACTTTCTTGACGGAAGAATATGTAAACCTTACCGGAGGGTTATGAATGAATACAAGAAACCTCACTCTTTATTTCGTTTGCTTTTATATTCTTTGGTCTATAAAGGAGACTGTGTTTTATTATTTCCCTGTCCCTCTTCTTGTATCTCTCGTCATTAAACTCTTAAACATTAACACGAGCTTAACTGCATGGTGTCAGAGTAAGGTAATCGTAAGATGGCGTTTAGCTTCAGGTAATTATAGATTGGTACAGTATTCCTGAGGTGAATATGATGACAGATATAAAAGGTGAGAGATTACAAATCATTGACGGAATACGCGGATTAAGCCTTGCTGGAATTTTAATGGCAAATATGCTCATCTTTCAATATGGTATCTGGGGAAAGGAGGAAATCCATCTCTATTCTCCATCTAAGATGGATTCAGTAGCGTACACATTCACGAAAATTTTCATTGAAGGCAGCTTCATGCCCATTTTCGCTTTTTTATTTGGCTTTGGGATGATTAAAATGAAACAAAGCCTAGATAGGAAAAACCTAAAGTATAAACGGTATTTCTTTCGAAGATTTTTGTTTCTTTTAGTCGTTGGTTTTCTACACTCGACATACCTCTGGGAAGGAGACATTTTATTTTTTTATGGGTTGATGGGCCTGTTTCTTCTCATATTTGTCGGCCGAAAGAAGAAAACATTACTACTCTTGGGAAGCACCTTGCTTCTTCTGTTCTCCTTGCTAGGATACGGGAGCCAGCAAGATACGCTTGCAGATCCTGTAGCAATCGAGGCATATGTTAAGAAAACCATTACTGTCTATAGTACTGGCACATACGAAGAAATTAAATATCATCGCAATAACGTTGAGCCTGGCCACTTACCTGACTATGTATACCTATTCCTTTTACTATTTGCCCCTTTCTTTACTGCTCCAATGTTTTTGTTTGGAATGTATGCGGCTAAGAATAACTGGTTTAAGGAACCTGACAAGAAAAGACAGATGTATCTGAAGGCAGCTATCTTTCTTACTTTGTCTGGCATACTACTCAAAAGCGCTCATCACTTTTTCCCGCAGCTTTCCTGGACAGGTGTTGCAGATTTACTGGGAGCAAGCATATTAGCATTTGGATATATATTTGTCTTCGCTTTTCTTTATACACGATTTGAAAACTCTTTCTGGCTTAGGGGTTGTAACTGTGTTGGGAAATTATCACTGTCCAATTATTTGTTGCAAACGGTGATTTGCACTACCATTTTTTATGGATACGGATTCGGCCTATTCGGAAAACTAGGCGTTCTGACAGGAATTTTTCTGTCAATTGGGATATTTATGCTCCAAATTATCGGTAGCTATTGGTATTTGAAGCGGTTCAAATATGGTCCCTTAGAGAAGCTTTTACGAATGTGGACGTACTTTTCTTTTTTAGGAACATTGATAAGAAAGAAAAGTTCTGTCGATGAACCAACAACATATAAAGCATAAAATTTACCCTGATCTAATGGGCAGTCAGATGATTGCCCATTGCCGAAATGATTTTTTGCACCAGCTTTCCATGAGACTAGTGAGTGAAAACCAGTTTATTTGTCTTGGAGACAGATATCCAATATGCGGAAAAGCTATAAGCTTGCAAAATTGATTATTGACAAATATAAAAATGAAAGAGGAGATACTTAATGTTATATAGTTTTTTGATTACTATTGTAATACTAGTAATTCAATTTTTTTTATCGAGAAGAAATAATGTTTATTTGGGTGCTATCTTGCCGGTTGTGTATTTAGTTACGCTTATATATCTATGGTTTTCCGAGACGCTTTTCATAAAAAGCACTTTACTTGCTGCTTTTGCAGGATTAGCCGCTTTATTAGGGATCTGGATTAATGGAAGGGAGTCTTTAAAGAAAAAGTGAAATTCCATGACTTTAAATAGAGGTTCTGATTCTGACGTTTACCAAGGAATTTCCCAACATTGTTTTCGTTTATTGGATATATTTTTAAGGCTTGATAGCAGAGTAGTTGTATCGGAAAAGTGTTCACCACTCCCTGGCTTAACCATACGTATAAAGTCCCTAAATCTTGAGTCCGGTAGATTCATAAAAAACACTATCTTTTCATTGTTTTAGAGAAAGAATCGTTTTTTGTTTTGGAGGTACCGGAAAATTTTAGCTTGATGGGCATAATGTTTTATAAGGAGGGGCTTGTATGGAAAAAAACTATTGGCGTAGCTCGAAGGTATTTTTTATTGTTTTAAATATTTTTCTTGTTAGTTTTTCTTCCGTTGCTTCTGCTGATAACGGGGAGGCAACTAAGCCTATAGTAGAAAATACCGGTTATACGTTCCCTGCCGAATGGGAGAAACAAAGTGCAGTGTGGCTAGTGTGGGAATGGGATGAGTTTGGTGAGTCTACTACTGATGAACAGCACAAAGTAACCGCCCAAATTATTCAGGCCCTACATTTTCACAATGTAAAAGTTGAACTTATCCTTCAAACAGGAGGGGACTCCAAGGAAGAGGTTTTAAATTTTTTAAGCGCTTATAATGTGGACCCCAAGAAAATTAACTTTCGTGAATACAAGAAACCCTATTTATGAGAGTTATGGGACAGGGATAGAGCAAAGCCAATTTGTTGTTCGTCGTTATGAGTTATCGACTACTATGGGGAGTCGCTGGAAACGAGAGGTAGAAAGCGGAAAGCACTGAATAAGGTTGTCTGTGTCCAAATAATGGGGGGAATCCGCTTTCATGGCATTCTTAAATGAGAATAATCTATTAGTATTATTTAATTACGTTAAAAAAAGCCTGCTATTTAGCGGGCTTTACACTTTTAAAACCATTCTTACTGTTTTTAGGATATATCCATTAAAGTCATCGTCGAATTCAGAAACAACTTTGAATCCTTTTGCTTTGTAAAATGTTGTTCCGATACTATTGTCTTTTTCTACATTTATAAAAATCTCTTTTTCATCTTCTAAGTTTATAATGCCCTCATTCAGTAAAGCTGTTCCTATACCTTTCCCTTGGTACTCAGGATTTAAATAAATCGCTGTGAGTTCCGTTTCACCATCTTCTTTTACGGGAGAAAAGTTAGCAAAACCTACAATTTTTCCATCAACTTCTGCAATCCATATAAATGAATTTTCTAATCGTCTTTGCATCATCTCATCATTATAAGCGAATTTTAAGAAGCTTTCCTGAATTTCAAAAGGAATAATTCCTTCGTAAGTATAATTCCAACTTGCTTTAGAAACTTGTTGAACTTGTTGAATATCTTCCTTTTGCATTTTTCGTATAGTAAATTCCACTTGCATCAGCCTTTCTGTAATTAATACTAATATTTTTAAATATTGTAACTATTAATTTGCTTAAATTGGATACTCCACTGAATTACGATGATAGATAAAATGAAGCAAACCAATGCAGGAATGATCGTCACAACAGATTGGTTTGCCCGAAAAATATGGGCATGAATAAGCACCTAGGCATAAGAATTACAAACAGCACACCTACTCCAACAGCCAAATATCGATTCCAGACACCATAAATCACTGCTATACTCCCAATGAGTTCAAAAAATCCAGTTACAGACATGAACCACAAGGGATATTGGTAATGCCGCCAATGCTCAACCTGAAACGGCACGCGTAAAAGTTTTATAACATCTTCTGTTAAAATAAAAGCAGCTAGAAGTACTTGTATGACAGTATCTATCATTTGACCTTCCTCCTTTTCAATCTCTTGTGTGATGGCGCTTTCAGTTGCAAACATCCCGTACAACAAGAGATTGACTACCTGTAAGGCTAGACTTTCCGGCTCCTTGATTCTAGGTAATAATTGAGAAAGCGTAAGACGTTCCACGATTCCAAATACACATTCAGCTACGGTTTCCATCTCTAGTTCCGAACGAAAATAGCCCGCTTGTTGTTCCGTTCCCATGGAAGAACGAAATTTTCTTGCATAATCTGTGGTGCCGGAAGGTGGAGCATGGACGGGAATCGATAGCGCTATATGACTGTTTCGGCAGCCGTTTTTCTTTCTTCTGCTAACGGGAGTTATCTTCAATAACTATAAACACATGTATAGGAGAAATTGGATATCAAGTGTTTGTAATTTGTATTCCCATCGTTTTATTATGCCACAGGCTCTTGCCACTTTGGATTCCTATAAACAGGCAACTGCATAGGATAAAAGGGATAATGAAATTATGAGAGGAGATGGAAATATTGAGTTGAAAGATTATGGATCAAAACCATTTGTAGTGAATATTGACCAAGTTACTAAGCAAAACAATACTTACCGCACCGCTTTATGGACAGGGAAAAACTTACAAGTGACTCTGATGAGTATTAATGTTAGAGAAGACATCGGTTTAGAAGTCCATCCGATATCTGATCAATTCATACGTATTGAAGAAGGTCAGGGACTTGTTCAAGTGGGCGATAGCAAATATAAATTAGATTTTCAAGAAATGGCATGTATCGGATAATCCCAATTATGAAAGGTCATTACTGACATACGTGATGATATTCAATAAATGAACTATTGAGGTGCGATATATAGTAATTAAAATCTTTCAAATCTACATCATTCATTTTTCCTTACATCATTTGTAAGTGTTTCTAGTCTTTTATGCTGGCTATAATGTGTATAGCTCAATTCGATTATAATTTCGGAAAATGCTAATAAGAAAGGAGCCTTATGCAGTGGTCAGACAAGGAAAATTACTAGAGGTTCAAGACGTACAAAAAAACTACGGAAAGAAGAACAATATAACAAAAGCTTTAAACGGTGTTAGTTTTGATGTTCTTCCAGGGGAATTCTTAGGAATAATGGGACCAAGTGGTTCTGGTAAAACGACATTATTAAACTGCATTGCAACAATAATAAAACCAACATCTGGGCGTGTACTTTTAAATGGTAAAAATATCAGTGCTTTTGACAGTAAGGATTTAGCTGAGTATCGCGGTAGTCGAATTGGATATTTGTTTCAAGACTTTGAATTACTGGATAATCTAACTGGACAAGAAAATATACTATTACCATTATCTATTCATGGGGTGGATTTTACAAAAGCACGAGCTAAATTAGATGAGCTAGCAGGTTTTTTAGAAATTACAGATATCCTTCATAAATTCCCATCTCAGATGTCTGGGGGACAAAAGCAAAGGGTAGCTGCTGCACGTTGTTTAATTTCTGATCCAGATATCGTTCTTGCGGATGAACCGACAGGGGCATTGGACACACGCTCTGCAAGAACTTTAATGAATAAGTTGGAAGGTATTAATAGAAGTAGAGGAAGAACGATTTTAATGGTCAGCCACGATCCTAGTGCAGCAAGTTTTTGCTCAAGAATCCTTTTCATTCAAGATGGTGTCATATTTCATGAACTGCGTCGCAAACATGATGAGTCACAAGAGAAATTTTATGAAAGAATTTTGCAGTTACTAGCTCAGCTTGGGGGAGGAAGCGCAAATGTTCTCTAGGCTGATTTATCGTAATGCGAAACGAAATCGTAAGGAGAATTTAATTTACTTTGCAACACTTGTAACAGCAATAGCGTCGTTTTATATCATTCTTTCACTTGGTAGACAAGATGTTATTTTATTCTTAAAGGAGTTTGAAAATGATTCGATCGATAAACTTTTAGCTCAAATGCCAATTGTGTATCTATTTGCGTTATTTTTATTGTTTTTCTTGATTTTATTTGCTAATCGGTACCAATTAAATCGAAGGAGTAAAGAGTTTGGACTCTATCTCTTGTTAGGAATGCGTAAGAAACGCCTTGTTCTTCAACTCTTAGCAGAGGGGTTCATTACTTCTATTTTGGCACTCATTGGAGGCATCTTAATTGGCGGATTTTTAGCAGAAATAATCAGTTTGACGGTTTCTAAACTAGTCGGACAAGGAATTATCGGTCATCAAATAAGCTTGTCGGTAGGTGCGATTTTCTTTACCATAATCGGTTTTTTATTCATTCAGTTTATAGCACTAGTCATTCTTGGTGGAAGATTATTTAATCAAGAAATACATCAATTACTTTATGAGCAAATGGATAAGAAACAAGATATGGGGCATTTTAAAGGCAACGTACTCAATATGTTAATAGGTTCTGTCTTATTAGGTGTTGCATATTGGATTGTTTTATATCGTTTTATGGATTTTGCAGGACTGCTTCTGTTTGTGGCATTGGTTCTCGGAAGTTTAGGAACGATCCTTTTTATGAGGGGATTTGGGAAATTACTAGGCTTATTGGCAAGCTTGTTTAAATATAAATCTACTAAAGGTCTACACACATTTACATTAAGGCAGTTTCAAGAGAACGTAGCCAATAGATCTACTTCTGTTGCAGTAACATCTATTCTAATCACATTGTCTATCATTTTGATAGCAGATGGTGCTTCAACTTTTATAGGTTTAGAAAGTGTTTTTACTAGGGGTTCCTCGTTATATGATTTTACTGTTAATGGGGATAAACAAAAGGTTAAGCAATTTCTTACTTCAGAAAAAATGGTACCCTATGTAGAGGACTTAAATCTATTAGAAATTGGGAAAATGAAATACAAGGATGAACGTGGGGAAGACGACTTCCCTTTGTCGTTAGTAGACTGGTCTGAATTAAGAGAGCAAATTATTATGGCTCTGCCAAGCAACTATAAAGAGCAAATTTTATCTGGAGAAATGCAGAGTTACAGTTTCAGTTCGAAAAACCCTGAAGTACTGAATCTGTTGGGGGCCCTAGAGACGGATACAACAACACCTTACCTCATTCCTGAATCATCTTATAATGGTCTTTTAGGAGCTATAGGAAAGAAACCGTTGAACCTACGCTCAGATGAAATTGCTTTATACTTTAATCCAGATTTTATGCCTATGGATAATCTAGAAAGCATGCCTGTACTAGATACTATTCTTGAAAAGGCTGCAAAAGAAGGGCAAAATTTGATGAGCATTAATGATCAGGCAATATATATACACCCATCAATTCCAATGAGAGGATTAGTAGCAGACCGTTCAGTACCAATTTTTTCAGCATTTATCGTCCCTGATCATATGTTTGAACAATTATTAAATACGGAAACCTATGTGTCATATTGGAATTTTCGAATCCCACAAAAGCTGCAAGATCAACAAGGTTTAATGAAACCAATGATGGAGGCTAGAGATTTATTAAAACCTTCAGGCTTCAAGTTTGAAAGTTATTTACAAAACTTTGGACGTAAACTTTTCTATGTTGTTGCTGGAAGTTATGCGACGCTATATATGGGATTCTTATTTTTGATTATTGCTTGTACGGTATTAGCTTTACAATTTTTGACACAGATGAAGCAGACCGGACAACGCTATGTAACGCTTTCTATGTTGGGGGCAAAACGTAATCAAATGAAAAAATCTATGCATAGACAGGTGTTGTTGACCTTTCTGTTACCTATATCTCTTGCATGTGTGAGTGGAGCTGTTGGTATAAGGGCTATGATTTCATTTGTTATTATTCACATCGAAGACAAAGCGTTACTTTATCCTATTGCCCTTACCTTTGCATGTATTGTAATCGTAATTTTGGTGATTTATGGAGTAGCAGTTGCCCGTTCAGCAGATCATGAGATAGATAAATTGCGGTGGAAACCAAATATAGATTAAGGAACCGTTACATTTCACATCGAAGGGGGTGCTGAAGTGGCGAGGATTACAATTGTTGAAGATGATTCATTGATGAGAGAAGAGTTAATGGATATATTGCAAAAAGCTGGTTATGAAGTGGTAGCAATTGCAGACTTCCATGATATAGTTGCTCAAATAGCCACTTTGGCACCAGACTTAGTCTTATTAGACATCAATTTACCAGAACAATCAGGATTTGAAATTTGCAAAAGTCTAAAATCAAAAGGAATTGGTCCAATATTGATTCTTACATCTAGAGATAAGTTACAGGATGAATTACATGGTCTTAATTTAGGTGCAGATGATTATCTCACAAAACCATGTAATCGAGATAGATTGTTGGCGCGCATTCAGAACCTGCTAAGAAGATTTGAAGGACAACCAGGCTTGATAGATGGCGGCAGTTTTTCACTAGACCCAAATACCTTTACTTTGTATAAGGGATCTCAATCGTTATTATTATCAGCTAATGAAGGAAGAATTTTATTGACTTTAGTGCAGCATAGACCTGAGATTGTATCCAAGTCTACATTAAGTGAACTTTTATGGGGAACAGACCAATATATAGACGAAAATGCACTTCAAGTAAATCTGACTCGCTTGCGAAAAACACTACGACAGTTAAACTTGGAGAATCAAATTGAGACGATAAGGGGTCAAGGTTATCGACTTAGGGGTAGGTGAAGCCATGAAATGGATAAAGCAAATCTATGATTGTTTTCATGCTTATAAACAATGGTTTCTTATTTTAATTACTACAGATCTTCTATTTATCTTTTTAGCTTGGTTGGCTTACCCAGAAACCTTTAAGGTGTTAGTAGGACTCATGATTGTTTTTACGCTAGCAATGATATCGTTGTCTGTATTCATTATCATTAGGAAGCAAAAAATAATCGAAGCTGCGTTTCAAGATTTTTTATTAGAGGCGAATGAGACGAACGAAGAAATATTATGTCAAGTATCTCCTAAGACATATTGGCCGTTTATCCGTAGAATGGGGAGCGTCATAAGATCATATCAGGCGGAACTTAATGAGCAAGTTACCCAGTTGACCGATTATGAAAACTATATAGAAGGATGGGTTCATGAAATTAAAAAGCCTCTGTCATTGATGACATTGGTATTAGATAACCGTAGTGATGAAATGTCTCCCCTTTTTAGACAGCGTATGCTTCATATTAGAGATCAAATGTTTGGAGACGTAGGGCGAATTTTGTATTTTGCAAGACTAGGAGCTACTCATAAAGATTATATTTTTGAGTCTATAAACTTACTCGCATTTTGTAAACAGACAATTGAAGACCATCAAACACTACTAGATGAATCCGGTTTTCAAATACAGTTTATAGGTGAAGAGATGGAAATTTTATCTGACCGAAAAGGGTTAGCTTTTATATTAGAACAAATAATCGCTAATAGTACGAAACACGTTGCACAGAATCAGGATCATCCCATTTTGGAGTTTGAAACGGTTTATGACAAAGTGAGTGATCAAACCATTTTACATATTCGTGATAATGGACCTGGTGTATCTGAAGAAGATTTACCATTTATTTTTGATAAGGGCTTTACTGGAGGGCGAGGTACTTATACAAGGCAAGCAACGGGGATGGGACTCTTTTTAGTAAGCAAGATGGCTTATGATTTAGCCATTCAGTTGGATGCAAAATCAGAGCTTGGTTCAGGGCTGACCATATCACTAATCTTTCCGCATGTGAAACAATAAGCTATCAACCACACATTAATGAGTTAATGCCTAGATCATGAGACGGCAGAAAAGCACCACCAACACAAAAAAATGGGGGGTGTAAAAGTTGGAAAAAAGATATATAGTTTTTCTCAAATTGTGTTTAGGTTGGGTGATTATACTATCGACTTACCTACTGACATATTCCGTACCTTTCTTGATTGGTTGGAAGGTAAAGCATGTTTTGGGCATTTTATTATTCAGTCTTCTGTAAAGGGAACAGTAAAACTTTTTATGCGTTAGGTTTTTTGGTTCCCTGTATTATAGAGAAGATTCTGATATATTTACTAAGCACATTTATTTATGATATTAATCCTTTGTATATTGCAAGTGTTAGAGGATAGTATACGCTCCAGCAGAACTATATGTATCGTATACAAATGGTTTATTTTCTATTGACAACAGAATCAATGAAGTGTGGAATTTGTGGCGGTATTTTTAATTTTTGAGAAAGTTTACTAGTTTTTGAGAAGAAGAGATAAGGCAATATCATATCGCTTAGTAATCGTATTGTAGCCCAACAATGGATGCTTTATTTTTCTAATTGTTGCGAACAACCTACATAATTATAAAGCAAAAGTCGGGATATCCCGGCTTCTTTTTTTTGGCGCCATTATTGCTAAGGAATTATAGTGCAAAAATTAAAAAAATTCTTGAATTAAAAAGGAGTTAGGAAATATGTCACGTACTTCTTTATTTCGCCAATTGAAAGCATCTGCCTCTATTGCTGGAGAAGCTGCATCAAGAAATATAACAGTGGAGCAAGTTATGGAAGAGCGAGCGGAAAGGAATCTTTCACGACGAGAATTTTTAAAAGGTGCTGTTTTAACGGCTGCTACTCTGGCGGTTCCGTCTGCAATCTGGAATATGGGAACCCATCTGGTCCGTGCGGAAACAGCGCCGCGCATTGCAATTATTGGTGCAGGACTTGCCGGTCTTACATGTGCGTATCGTTTACAGCAAGCGGGTTTTTCTGCGAAGATTTACGAAGCTTCGAATCGAATCGGGGGTCGCTGCTGGAGCATCCGGAATAAGTTTGCTGATGGGCAAATTGCCGAGCATGGCGGTGAATTGCTTGATTCCAATCATGATGCGATTATTCGTCTTACTAAAGAATTAGGCTTGAAGTTAGATAATGTAATCGAGGCGGAAAAGAAAGGAACCGAGTCTTTATATTATTTTGAGGGGAAGCCGTATACGTTTGGAGAAGCTACACAAACATTCCATCACATATGGGACAAGCTGCAAGCAGACGTGATAGCTGCCGATTATCCTACCCAATATAATCAATATACACCACGGGGCTTGCAGTTAGATCATATGTCTATTATCGATTGGATTAACGAAAGCGTACCAGGCGGGATGAGCTCGCAGTTCGGAAAGCTGTTAGACGTTGCGTACAATACGATGATGGGTGGCGAGTCAAGCGAGCAAAGCGCCTTAGGTCTGCTATACCTGCTTGGCTATTCCGATAAACATAGATTCGACCTATATGGTCCCTCTGATGAAATGTATCACGTACGCGGTGGGAACGATCAAATACCGACACGATTGGCAAAAGCACTAGAACACCAGATACAGACATCTTCCCCACTTGTTGCCATCCATAAGAACACGGACGATTCTTATCGCCTGTCTTTTACCGGTTCCGGTCCGCAAGAAGTAACAGCAGATATCGTTGTGCTTGCTTTACCGTTCTCTGTTTTGCGTACGATTGATTATAGCCGTGCAGGCTTCAGACCGTTAAAAGAAACAGCAATCGCTGAAATTGGCATGGGAACGAATACAAAGTTAGCGCTTCAATTCGATGAACGGCTTTGGGAAAAGCTGAATTGCAACGGTGCCACATTTGCTGATACAGGATACCAGCAAACATGGGAGGTTTCACGGGCTCAACCCGGAAAATCAGGCATTCTTGTGAATTTCACAGGAGGTGATATTGGAGCGAGTTTTAATAGAGGGACGGCCCAGAGCCGCGCGAGAGAATTTCTGCGCCAATTTGAACCGGTCTTACCGGGTATTTCTGCTAAATGGAATGGAATAGCGACGCTGGACTACTGGACAGGATACAAATGGACGAACGGCTCTTATTCCTATTATAAAGTGGGCCAATATACCAAATTTGCAGGGATCGAACGTGAAGCAGAGGGGCAATGTTATTTCGTGGGTGAGCATACATCCCTTGATTCCCAGGGATATTTAAATGGTGCAGTGGATAGTGCAGAGCTTGTAGCAACGGCGCTCATAAAGAAATTGAAAGCGAGAGTTATGGCGTAAACCAGGGAGGGATAGCATATGTTAAGCAACATTGGCCCGGCAGGCCTTATCTTAATTATTATTATCGCGTTGATTGTCTTTGGTCCTAAGAAGTTGCCAGAGATTGGACGTGCTTTCGGACAAACGCTGAAAGAGTTCAAAAAGTCGACTCGTGAGTTGACACTGGATGATGACCATGATCATGATCAAAAGCCCAAACTTCTGAAGGGAAGCAAATAAAGGTAGGCAAGACACTTGTAGTACTCTTGCAAGGTATAATCTTATTTTATACGGAAGAGGGGATAGCATGATATGGGATTTTCAATTTAATCTACCGACACGTATTGAATTTGGTATAGGAAAAGTGAAAGAACTGGGACGAAGAATCCGCGAGCTCGGAGGCAACAGAGTACTTGTCGTTACAGATAAAGGACTGGTGGAGCATGGGGTCGCCGGAAAAGTATTGGCCGTGCTGGAACAGGAGAAACTGGACTATGTCGTATATGATGAGACCAAACCGAATCCACGGGATGTAGATTGTATAGCGGCATATGGACTTGCCCAGGGGAAGGAAATTGATTTCATTGTTGGGCTTGGCGGAGGAAGTTCCATGGACACGGCTAAAGCAGTAGGAACGTTACTAAGCCATGGTGGCGAATTGAGTGATTGGTACGGATTAAATACACTCAAAAAACCAATTACCCCCCTTATTTGTTTGCCTACTACTGCAGGAACAGGGAGTGAAATCACATTCTTCTCTGTTATTACTGATACCGTCACCCAGCTTAAAATGAACATTGTTGATGTGCACGTAGCTCCGCGTATTGCCTTGTTAGACCCAGAGCTAACGCTAACCTTGCCGCCGTCCGTAACTGCCTCTACGGGGATGGATGCACTTACGCATGCGATCGAAGCATATACGTGTACCATTGCTGAACCGATTACAGACGGTCTCGCCTTGCATGCGATCGATTTGATTGTAGAGCATCTTCCAACTGCCGTACAAAACGGAAACCATCTTATTGCAAGAAAAAATATGCTGGCAGCCAGCCTGATTGCCGGTATCGCGTTCGGAAATTCGGATGTAGGTGGAGTCCATTGTATGGCCGAAGCGATGGGAGGGTTGTATGATACGCCGCATGGGGTAGCAAACTCTATTCTTCTTCCTTATGTATTTGAGTACAACATTCCGTCTAATCCGCAGAAGCATGCGGTTGTAGCCCAACGTCTTGGAGCGAGGAAAGAAGGGAAATCAACAGAGGAATTAGCATATGAAGGTGTTCGACTCCTGAAGCAGCTCGCCGAAACAGTCGGAATACCAAAGATGAAAGAGCTTGGCTATGTCAATCCGAAAGACTTCCCTTATCTAGCTGAAGGAGCGATACACAATGTGTCAGCCCCTAGCAATCCGCGCAAAGCCTCACAGGAAGATTATATCCGGTTATTTGAGAAAGCATATGATGAATCTGGTGTTTGTATATAAAAGAAAGGAGAGGAAAGCTTGGAAGAAATTAAATTAAAACGCACACTTGGATTTTGGGCCGCCTATTCCGCTTCGGTCGGGCTGGTTGTATCGGGGACGGCTATGGTTGTATTAGGGAATGGCTATGGTGTCGGAGGACCGGCCTTTAGTATTGTCGCCTTTATATCGTTGCTTATTATCCTATGTGTAGCGTTATCGTATTCGGAATTGGCAGCCATGATTCCAGGTGCCGGTATGATCGGTGAGTATACAATATCTGCGCTCGGAAAATTACCTGCCTTATTCGCTGTATTAGCAGGATATATTGTACTAGTGGGGACGGACGGGGGCGCTAATATGATAGTAGGGGGGCAAACGTTCGAAACATTAACAGGCGTACCATGGTATATTACAGTATTCGTTTTACTCGGTTTTTTGGTAGCTATCAATCTTATGGGGGTCGCCGTATTCGGTAAAGTGCAATCCGTACTGGCGATTGGAATGATGACATTATTAGCCCTACTTGGGATATGGGGATTAACCGGATTTGGTCTGGAAAATCAATTGGCTGAATTACCGCCTTTTTCTCCTTTGACATGGAAAGAGCAAGCCGCCACGCTGGGAGTAGCTATCTGGCTTTTTATCGGAATGGAGTTCGTAACCCCGCTGGCTGAAGAAATTAAAAATCCGGGCAGAAATATTCCACTGGCGATGCTGTTCGGTTGCTTTACAATCTGGTTTGTCGATTTGTTATTCGGACTTGGAGTGACAAAATACATTGAATTGGACAAGCTGGCCGCATCGACCATCCCGCATGTGGAAGGAGCACAGGCCATGCTTGGAAACCCCGGTCTTATTATCATGGGAACGGTATCGATTCTGGCGGCTGTGACTACATGCGATACTTATTTGGTCGCTGTGCCGAGAATGTTGTACGGATTATCGAGAGAAGGAATGCTTCCAAAATTTTTCTCTTATCTTCATCCAACAACGCGAACACCGTGGTATGGTATCTTTTTTGTCGTAGCACTCATTCTTGTTGTAATTGTGTACGCTTTTATTAACAACGCGAACATCGAGTTAATTACGACAATGATTTCCGTCGCCTGTGCCACCTGGCTCATGTCATACATTATTGCCCAGGTAAATGTTATCGTACTGCGTAAGAAATACCCAGCCCAGAAGCGACCGTTTAAAACACCGCTTTTTCCGTTGCCCCAGGTTATTGGAATCGCAGCGTGTACGTATATGATTTACACATTATACGTCGATATAACGGTGCTGCAAATCTCTTTATGCGTCATCGCAGCCATCCTATTGTTTTGTGTAGCTTACCTGAAAGGGACTGGACAAAAGCTGTTTGTCCCGGTTCCGTTGGAGCACATATACGAAGGAATTCGTAAGCGGAGCGAGATAGAGGACGAGAACGGGGAATCAAATGGAGGTACGAAGCTGGACATCAGCTCATAAGGAGGGATGCACTATGGGAGTATACAGTGCAATCGATAACCGTGCAGTAAAAACACTGTCAGCGGTGGCACAGGAATTCGAGGCCGGCATTCCTATCCGTACATGTGCTGAGGGGAAAGTAATGTTTGGTGGAGAGAAGCTAGGAGTCCAACACCTTACTGCCTCATATAAAGTAATTAGTAAATGGATGGGGCGTGTTTATGTTTACACATGGCAGTTCTTTCTTGTAGATGTATCGTTCCCATCGAATGCTCTGATTACGTTGAAATACTCGGGTAAGATAGGGGGGAGAAAATCGGCGCGCTTCGTATCGAAGTCAGCAGATGTGAAGCACATCATTGAAAAGCTAAATCAGGATAAAAAAATAAAAGAGATATGTGAGCGAATTGATTTTGAAACGATACACATAAAATATATAGAAGAAAAACAGAGCTGGTGCGTAGAGATGAGGCCGAATTATGGAGATTTTATCTGGATTTTGCTTCCTCCCGTTTTTTATAGCAGACGGCCGAATAAGAAGGAGGTAGAAAGCACCATACAGCTTATTGGACAGCTTAGTAAGTACTTAGGGAATGCCAGTGTATAGAAAGGTTCAAATAAAGGATTAGATACCTGTAGCAGGGAGCTAATCCTTTGTTTTTTTGACAGTTGAATGGTTGATGAGCCAACAGCTGTTAATTATAAAAGTCTAAGTCCTTACAGTATTTACGCACCAATCGGGAGGCTTTAGATTGGCTAATCGATAATTGTTCCGCTACTTTTCTCGTATTCCTGAATCTTTTATATGATTGTATAATCAGTTTTTTCTCGACATCTTCCAATGCCGTCCTCAATGTAGAAGCCGATAGTTCCTGCTCGCCGGTATTATGACTGTTATTTTCGCTAGTAGTTTGCAGTAACATTGCAGGTAAATCTGACACCTGAATCGAGGCATCGCTTGTTACGATGAGGCTTTCAACTAAATTCTCCAACTGTCGAATGTTTCCAGGCCATGAATAACCATAAAAAATATCAAGGACATCCTGTTCAATAATATGGTTTGTCTTATATTTTTTATTATACGCCGAAAGAAAATAGTACGTTAATGGAATGATATCTTCTCTTCTTTCACGTAAGGGCGGGATTTGCAAGTTAACTACATGAAGCCGATAGTACAAATCTTCTCTGAATTGTTTCTGTTGCACCATTTCGTATAAATTACGGTTTGTAGCGGAGATGATTCTAATGTCTACCTTTTTTACTTCTCTTCCGCCAACTGGAATGAATTCTAGATCTTGAACAACCTGCAATAGTTTCGCTTGAATCTTCGGTGATATTTCTCCAATTTCATCGAGAAATACAGTGCCGCCATCCGCCCTTTCAAGCAGGCCTTCCTTCCCGCTTCTGGTCGCTCCTGTAAATGCACCCTCTACATATCCGAAAAGCTCAGACTCCAGCAAGTCCTCAGGTATGGTAACGCAGTTTATCGTGAGAAAAGGCGAGCTTTTTCGCCGGCTTTTCTTATGAATGTGTCTGGCGATTACACCTTTGCCTGTCCCTGACTCTCCTTGAATCAATACGGTGGTATCGACCTTTGCTACCTTTTCACACAGTTTGATTACACTACTCATTCTTTTATTGTTCGTAAATAAATTTTCTTTATAGAAATCTATCTCATTTATTTCTTCCGCCTCAGGTTCATCCGTGATATACAACTCTTTATAATTCGGTTCTTGTGTTGCCGTAATGATAAGTTCGATGTCTTGTTCTTCGTTTAGCAGGGGAATGGCGGTCGTAAGCAACTCTTTTCCAACATAGGAAACCTGCTTTATTGTAACCGTCTTCTTTTCTTTTAAAACGTAGGGGATAATACTGGGCTTCCAGTATCCTTTGGCTAGAATTTCATCGTTTTTCATTCCGATAATTTCATCGCGCTTGATTCCATAATGCTTTTCATATGCTTTATTTGCGTATACGATACAGGCATCCTTATTAAGGACATAGATTTCATTAGGTGAGTAATCCAGAATTTTCTTCAGCATTTCTGCACTCATTTCTATCTTTTTTCGATCATCCATTGAGTTAGACATGCTAGAGCCCCTTTCTTTCCCTGCTGTACATATCATTGTCTTGAGTCAAAAATGACTGAATTGAGTAAATTATAGAATGTATTTTACAATTTGAAAAGTGATAAATTAACTTATTCCTTATGATAATAGGGTTTTTGAAATTGGCACTGGTTTTGCAAAAGTAGTGAGTGAAAAGGCAAATCATAAAGGAGGCATTGCCATTATGGCTACAAGAGAAAATCTGCAACAGGTAGAGTATACGTTGCCTTATCAGCAATATGTGGACCCTCAAGTTCTTAAGGAAGAGAAGAAAAAAATTTTTTATAAAAGTTGGATTATGGTTGGACATACGAGTCAGGTAGAAAAGCCAGGTGATTTTTTTACATTTGACTTAGCCGGAGAGCCGATAATTATAACACATGGCACGGATGGCCAGTTACGTGCTTTTTATAACATTTGCCCGCACCGCGGTGCAAAAGTTGAACAAAAAGAGCGCGGTAACAAAAAAATCCTGCAATGTATATACCACGGCTGGACATTCAAACTGGACGGAAACGTACACAAGGCGCCAAACTTTGGCACAAATGCTCTGGATCGGCATAGCTGTATGACAGCCATTCGATTGGAAGTTCATCAGGCGATGATTTTCGTGAATCTGGATCCGAATACGCTTCCATTCTCGACCGTTCATCAATCTTTTGTAGATAATATACAAACGTATTCTTTTCTTGGATCTTTGAAACAAGCAAGGGAAAATCGCCGTATTGTTCATGCAAACTGGAAGGCAGTCATTGACAATTATTTGGAATGTGACCACTGTGCAATCGCTCATCCTGCGTTCTCTAAAAAATTCGATCTATCAAAATATAGTATCATTCCATGCGATACATTTTCGTATCAGTGTTCTACAGTGAGCGATGGTGAAGAAAATTCGGGTGCACGCTTTTATTGGGTATGGCCTAACCTGATGATTAGCATTTATCCTGGCTCAGGCAACATGACAACGAGTCAAATTATTCCATTAGATGAAGGGCGCTCATTGGCTATTTATCGCTATTATTTCGCTGACACGAATATAACGGAAGAAGAAGAGAAACTGATTCGATTTGTCGATGAAGTGAGAGAAGAAGATTTCGAGCTTGTGGAATTATTGCAAACAGGGTTTCATTCGCAAGCATTTGAGAATGGCATTTATTCTCCTACAGAACATGGCTTGCATGCTTTTCATCAAATGGTAAAAGAAGCGTTACATGATTAACTTTTGAAAGGGAAGCAATTGTCAGCTATCATGAATGGGTAGAACGCTACCCATTCTCGTTGGGCAGGCGGAGGTATCTGCTATATACATCTGATTTGATAAATCAACAAATGTTTATGGTGGGCGGGAGCGGTCGGAAAAAGCCACGCTGGCTTTTCTTCTGCCGGATCGCAGGGCGCATCCACCCTCTTCTTTTTTCCGAATTTCCTACCTCCAACCACACTCCACTGTCAAAATATCAAGTGTAATTTATATAGTATAATGGTTCAATGTTGAAAGCGCTTTATTCTGCAAAGGGGGAGCATACTTTATGAAATCATCTAATATAGATAAGGCAATTTTCTGGCCGGCTCTGGCGATTGTTGCTATCTTAACCATCCCGATATTTCTTAATCCGAAACAAGGGACGGCCGCTTTAGGGAAGATTCATCATGTTATTACGGAAAGCCTAGGATCGGTATATTTATGGGCGGTCATCGCTGCTGTCGTCTTTTTGCTTTGGCTGGCATTTAGCAAATATGGAAATGTAAAATTCGGTGATCCTGATACGAAGCCGGAGTTTTCGACGCCCAGCTGGTTGGCTATGCTATTTACGGCTGGGATCGGGGCAAGTATCACATACTGGTGTGGAATCGAATGGGCATATTATTACACTGCACCTCCTTTTGGCGCTGAGGCGAAAAGCATGCAAGCGATTGATTGGGCAGCTACGTACGGCTTGTTTCATTGGGGATTCAGCGCATGGGCGCTCTATTGCTTGCCTGCTTTACCGATTGCGTACAATTTATACGTCCGAAAAAAACCGAGCGTACAACTGAGCGCGGCTTGTGAAGGTGTTCTTAAAAAGGGAGCGGATAGCTGGCTTGGAAAGGCGATTGATGTTTTCTTTATATTCGGACTTATTGGTGGAATGGGCGCAGCTTTCGGCCTAGGTCTTCCATTAATTTCGGAGGCCGTTGCCGCGCTGTTCGGTATGACCCGGAGCATAACGCTGGATATTATTCTTATTATCATTCTGACGCTCATTTTTTGCATTAGTGCATACTTTGGTTTGAAAAAAGGCCTAAAAAGGCTGGCCAACATGAATATGTATCTCTTTTTGGCACTTTCTGTCTTCGTGCTACTGGCGGGTCCTACTTTATTTATTATTTCAAGGTTTACGGATAGTGTAGGTGTGCTGTTGCAGAACTTCTTCCGAATGAGTTTTTATACGGATTCTGTTGCGAAATCTGGTTTTCCGGAAGCCTGGACAATCTTCTATTGGGCTTGGTGGTTTACTTGTGCCCCATACATGGGAATATTTGTAGCGAAAATTTCGAAGGGCAGGACAATAAAGCAGATTATTCTTGCTGAGTGTATCGGTGGAACGATAGGCTGTTGGGTAGCTTTTGCTATATTCGGGAATACCGGACTTTATATGGAACTTAATAAAATCGTTCCTGTAAGCGATATCTTAGAGACGAAGGGTGCAGAGGCAGCGATTATTTCTATCTATCAGGGATTACCGATGAGCGGCATTGCATTATTAGCTATCTCAATTATCACGCTTATTTTTCTTTCGGCAACGCTTGACTCCTCCTCATATACTCTAGCAAATGTGGCTTCGAGGAAAGTGTCGTTGGATGAGGAGCCGGCTCGCTGGCATAAGCTGGTTTGGGCCCTTGCGATTGAAGTTGTCGCATTCTCCATGATGTTCAGTGGGGGATTGCATGCTTTGCAATCGGTCGTAGTCATTACTTCTGTTCCGCTTGTTCTCATCATGGCTATGTCTGCTATTTCACTAGTTAGATGGCTAAAGGAGGATGAGGAAAAAAATAGAGTTCATATATCAGACATAGGCGCAACGAATAACGGGCATGTTGAAAGATTAACATCATAAAGGCAACCGGCAAAATATCTGAGTCTTTCGGTGTAGGAAGCTCAGATGCTTTGCCGGTTTTTTTATATTTAGGCTGCAACAGTAAGACGATATATTCAAAAATTCATAAATGATTCATGATTAAATAACATTAACACCTTATTTAACTTTATTTGTATGAAATAGCTACCTTAATTCGTTAGATATATACCTTATAGCATTAAAAACCATGTGTTTAATTGTGCGTTTAGGTGTTTAGATACATTTTAGACCTTTTTGGTATAAATATTGCTAGGATAATTTGATTAAAAAATTTATAAAAGTAACAATTTTTATTGCTTAATTTCTCATGAAGAAGTACCGATAAAGTATCCGTTGAGCATTATAAAATAAAGAGGAGCGCATATATGAAAACAATGGGAATAAGAAACAAACTTTTATCGCTATTCATTATCATTGTAATTCTTATTTTAGTGACGACTGCTTTTCTAAACTATAAAAGCACGCAGCAGGCAATAAAAGAGTCGATAGGAAACGTGGGTGTGCAAACGGCTTTAAACGTAGCACAAAGCATTAATGTTGCTACCTATGAGAAGTTTTTACAAAATCCGATAGAGGGAAGAGAATATTGGGAACTACGTAATCAATTAAATGATATCAGAGAGAAAACGGATGCTCTTTATATTACGATTATGAAAGTGGATAGTGAGGGAGCTGCCACCATTATGGTTGATGGACAGCCGAAAGGTTCGAAGGACGCCAGTCCAATTGGTGAAAAATCATTATCAGAACCTGAAATATTCAAACCTATACTTAATGGGGAAACAAATTACACAGACATTGGTCATAATGAAAAATATGGGGATTTTGCATCAGCTGTTGCTCCGCTAAAGAATAGTCAGGGAGAGATTATCGGTGCAGTGGATGTCGATATGAAGGCACAATTCGTAAACTCTGTTGTAAAAAAGGTTATTTTTTCTAACCTACCTACACTTTTGATAAGCAGTGTTGCGCTTTTATTCTGTACGAGTTTTCTTGTTCTCATTATTCTCAGAAAAAGCTTACGACCATTAGAATTTATAAGTGCACGAGCTGAAAAGATTGCTAAGGGAGATTTTACAGTAGATACTCAACAAACATTTCCTACTATTCAAAGCAAGGATGAGATTGGGCATCTTTCTCGCTCTTTTGATGTAATGGAACAGAATATTTCTCATCTGCTTCGGCAGGTTTATACAGCTGTTGAGCATGTCGCTTCAGCTTCGGACAATGTGTTACATTCCTCAAGTCAAGCCGGTGAAATATCCATGCAGGTTTCCCATACGATTAATGAAGTAGCTGTTGGAAATACAAGGCAAGCTGACCAGGTAAGTAGCATATTGAATATGATACAACAAGCAAATGAGCGTATTATGCTAGGATGTGAACAGGCAGATAGAAATGTTCAAAATGCCGGAGAAGCTGTTGCATTATCGGTAGAAGGAAATAAAGCCATTCATGAATCGATTGAGCATTTGGATATAATTATGCAAGAAACTTCTCTTGCAACTCATTCAATTCAAACATTAGGTACGCGCTCAGATGAGATTGGAGATATTATTAATGTAATTACTTCACTGTCTAATCAAACAAATCTTTTAGCTTTAAATGCCGCTATTGAAGCAGCTAGAGCCGGAGAACACGGAAAAGGATTTGCTGTGGTAGCGGATGAAGTAAGAAAGTTAGCAGAAGAATCAAATAAAGCAGCAGGACGAATTACAGGCTTAATCAAGGATATTCAAGGGGAAACCTTTGAGACGATTCGAATAATGGAAAATAACAAAGAGTCTGTTGAGAACCAGGTTGCGCTCATCCACCAAGGAGGACGAGCTTTAGAGGATATCTTAAAGAAAGTGAGTCAAACAGAGATAGAATCTAAAGAAACAAAGGATAATTTACTCAAAATCAGTAAAAACATTGAAGAAGTTCTTTCCTCTATTCAAGAAATTTCAAGTATTACGGAACAATCTGCTGCAGCTTCCGAAGAAGTGGCCGCTTCTGCTCAGGAACAAACACGTGCAGTAGAAGAGATAGCGTCAAATTCAAATGAGATGAAACTACTCTCAGAAAAGCTGAAAATAGAAGTAAATAAGTTTGTTTTATAAAGCAAAACTTTCATCAACAAAAAGCCGGCTATAGCTAGTGTATATAGTCGGCTTTTCCCTGTATTGGTCCTATATAAATTACACTTGATAGTTTGACAGGGTAGCGTGGTTGGAAGGAGGCAATTTAGAAAAAGAAGAGGTTGGATGCGCCCTGCGTTCCAGCAGAAGAAAGGCAAATGTGTCTTTTTCCAACCGCTCCCGCCCTTCCTTCTTTTCTTACCTTTCACCACAAGAATTTGTCGATGTATCAAAACAGATGTATATATGTAACAATTTTGTGGAGGTTTATTACTTATTCGTAAACATTTGATAACCCTTTTTTTTACATAAAGTCGTATGCTATACGTATGATACGGATAAATGGAGGAATCATAATGTTTGCCAAAAAAGGAATTTCAATGCTATGTATAGTCAGTATGACAGTAACAGGATGCAGTCTTTTTTTACCGCCAGGTGATATGATTAAGTCGCCTGTATCTGCCTATGCTTCTACAACGAAGGGCGAAAAAGCCTTCCATATTGTGAGTGAATTTCTACCACCAAATGCGGAAATTATCAATCCACAAAATGTGCAAGAACAAAGGGGCATACAGCTCAAGGATATTAATGGAGATGGAAAAGCCGAAATCATCGCCTTGTATAAGGTAAAAGGGAATGAGGAGCAGCATCGACTCATCGTTTTACAGGAAGAGGAGGGCAAAGGGTGGAGCAAGCTACTGGATTATCGTGCGGAAGGGTATACCGCGGATTTCTTTAAATTTGCCGATATCACGAATGATGGAAAAGATGACATTCTCATTGGCTGGCGGCTTGGTGGTACGACATGCGGTTTGGACATATTCACATGGAAAGATAACCAGTTAAAAAAAATAGCGAGTGATTATTATAGCAAAATAGAACTCGGAACAGTGACAGAGCCAAACAAAAAGCAGGATGATAGAGTGACAATTGCGTTATGGAAGCATGATACAGGGGATGCCTTTGAGGTAGATGTCTTTACATGGGATGGAACGAAGCTTGCTCCGGCACCAGAGGCTTACCCCTATTACTTCAAAAAAGTAGTTCAGTATTATGAACAGAAGGTAAAGGAGATGCCAGATGCAGCCTTTTATTGGTACTATCTTGCAGATGCACAAGTAAAAGCCGGTCAACCTGAAAGTGGGATTAAATCTATCGAAAAGGCGTTATCTATCAAGCGGGCCCATCCTGACTATTATCCCGAGAATAGTCAATTAGAAAACGTGAAAAAGGCAGCCTTGCATATGATTGAAAACCAGAAAAAAGAGGAAGACCATAAAGAGTAATCAAAATTGTTAGACTTTGTTTGAAATGAAATGGTACTATCAAAGTATTATGGTATTAAGCGGTATAGTACCACATCTTACTCATGTAAGACATAGAGGAGTGAAGAGTATGTTCAAACAAACAGTAAAAAGTGAACAAGATGTAGTAGGTATTTGGCAAAGAATTCCTTCGCCTATCGTTTCTGAAATCATCTCATTGACGGACATTGATTTTGTGACGATTGATATGGAACATGGCCCTATTGATATTTCTGACTTACGTACAATGGTGCCGGTATATAAAAAAGCTGGAACACCTGTCATTCTTCGAGTCGCCTCCGCTGATTTTTCGTTTATTTCAAAGGTATTGGATTTAGGCGTCGATGGAGTGATGCTGCCGCAAGTGAATACGGCGGAGGAAGCGAAGCGTATCGTAGAGGCGTCGAAATTCGCTCCTCTCGGCCGAAGAGGGGTCGGGGGATCGTGCGCTGCCGATCAGTATGGAAAGGTAGATTTACATACGTTTATTCAGAATGAAAATGATCGTGTACTAACCATTGTGCAGATTGAGACGGAGCAAGCGGTACACAATCTAGATGAGATAGTAGACGTAGATGGTGTGGATCTCTTTTATATCGGTCCGTTCGATTTATCGCAATCGCTTGGTTTAACCGGAATGATGGATCATCCACATGTAGTTGAAACCATCCAACGAATTATTGATAAAGTGCAGGAGAAGAACAAATCGGTCGGTATGCATGGAGTCAGCCTTGACTTTATCCGTTTCTGGAGAGAGCGGGGTGTTCGTTACTTTACGTATGGTATGGATAATGTGTTGCTTGCAAAAGGAATAGAGGATGTCTATCGATCTGTTCGATAGGGTAAACGGGAGGCTCCTGTTCTAAGGAGCCTTCCAAAAAGTTATACAGTAGCTATGGCTCTGTTAGCGCAGCTTAGATTTTTGCTGGTATCCTGTAATATATTTTTGTATTTTACGAATCGCGGTTGATTGATTAATTCCTAGCATTTCGGCAACTTTATACGAGCTTTTGTTCATTTCATATGCCCGGCGCACCAATTGTTCCTCCATTTCTTCCTGTGCCTGTTTCAGCGAACAGACATCGTGCACGGTGACAAAATATTTGTGACCTTCTTCTCCTGGATTCATGTACTCCACCAAATCTTCCATCGTTATCTCTTCTTGCTCGGCTGTAACGACCAGTCTCTCAATCATATTCTCCAATTCCCTTACGTTGCCTGGCCAATCGTAGTGAATAAGCGCATTTTCTGCCTCTAGAGAAAAATAATTAGCAAGGCCATACTTTTCGTTATATTTTTTTAGAAAGTAATCGATCAGGTAGGAAATGTCTTCAGGACGTGTACGTAGTGCAGGAATATGGATGGGAACGACGTTTAAACGATAAAATAAATCCTGACGAAATGTACCTTCCTCTACCATCTTTTTTAAGCTCTTATTGGTGGCTGCGATAATTCTCACGTCAATATCGACAGATGTAGTGCTACCAACCGGATCAACTTTGCGTTCCTGTATCACTTTTAAGAGTCGTACTTGTAGAGAAAGTGGCATTTCGCCGATTTCATCCAGGAACAGAGTTCCGCCATTTGCTTGCTCGATTAATCCTTTCTTTCCTTCTTTTCTGGCACCGGTAAAAGCGCCGCTATCATATCCGAACAATTCAGATTCAATCAGGGTCTCGGGTATCGCCCCACAGTTAATATGAATGAAGGCTCCCGTTTTTCTTGAACTTTGATTATGAATAGCTGTTGCAATTACGCCTTTTCCGACACCTGATTCTCCCGTAATGAGAATAGTAGAATCTACGCCCGCGATTTTGTTTATTGTTCTAATAATTTTTCTCATATTTGGTGATACGGCAATAATATCAGCAGGCTCCTGGAAACTTCGGAGTTCTTCTAATTCGGACTCGCATACCTTGAGTAATGCTTCGTTCCTTTCTATTTTTTCCCGAAGATGCTTGATTTCAGTTATGTCTCGTGAAGTAAAGATAATGAGGAAAATCTCCCCATCTTCTTTAAATACCGGATTAGCGATAACATGCACAATTTTGCCTGTTTTTGTCCGTTGTATCATCGAAACTTTTTCTTTGCGTTTTTTTACAATCGGATATAGGGCTGGAGAGAATAGTCCATTCTTTTCAAGTTCATCTACATTTTTATTAATGAGCTGTGAGGCTTCTATACCATAAAGCGATTCCCCGGCAGGATTAACTACAAGAACGTTTCCTTCGCCATCTGTCACAAAAATCTCATCGAGCGAGGAATTAACGATTGTTTCAAGGTGAAAATGAGACAGTTTGGTTTGATTTGGTTGTTCACAATTATATTGCTTCATAAATAAAACCTGCCTCCTTTAGCACACCATATTTTGTTTGATTAATTCACAATATTATAACATATGTGATGGGTAAGGCTCGAATGACTGTATGCATTGCTTGTAATGCGTAAAAGCATTAATTTTCAGAGGAATGGAGAGAGAAAATAGGTGCATAGCGGAAAAAAAAGACTTGGCATAATCATTGCGTTGTTATACAGGCAAGAGACATTACTTATCAAGGGTGTTGATTATTAAGGAAAAGCGTTGGAAAAATGAAGGAGGAGTGAAAAGGTGATGAAAAATATGTTTACAGATGATTTTGAGCGAGCAGAGTTGCAAGAGTTGGATAAGAAGCATTTTTTACATCCTACATCTTCAATTGAACAATTGCAGGAGCAGGGGCCTACGTTTATCTTTGCTGAGGGGCAGGGCATTTATTTGAAAGATATGGATGGACGCACAGTAATAGATGGATTATCCAGCCTATGGAACGTGAATATGGGACACGGTAGACAAGAATTAGGCGTAGCCGCTATGGAGCAAATGAGCAGTCTAGGATTTAGCTCCTGCTTTGCGAATTTCAGTCATGAACCCGTGATTCGCTTGGCGGCTAAAATCGCCCAACTAACACCCGGTGATTTGAACACGACTTTTTTTACTTCGGGCGGCTCGGAATCGAACGATACGGCATTTAAGATCGTTCGTCATTATTGGATACTGAAAGGGCAACCAGAGAAAAAGAAGATTATCTCACGTAAAAAATCGTACCATGGCGTGGCGATGGGGGCGACGAGTGCCACCGGCCTTAAGCCTTTCCGGGATTTTACAAATTCATTGGCCCCAGACTTTTATTATGTCGATAGCTTCTTGCCGGAATCGCTCCGGGACATGATTGAAAAGGAGGATCCAGATACGATTGCTGCCTATATCGCGGAACCGGTACAAGGTACGGGAGGCGTCCTTCCGGCACCGAAAGAGTACTTTAAAGAAGTACAGAAGATATGTGATGAGTACAACATTCTCTTTATTGCTGATGAAGTCATCACGGGCTTTGGTCGAACAGGTAAATATTTCGGTATCGAGCATTACGGCGTAACGCCCGACTTGATGAGTATTGCCAAGGGAATTACCAGCGGATATATTCCGTTGGGAGGTGTGGTTCTATCCGAGCGAATCCATCAGGAATTAATTGAGCTTTCTTCCGGCATGTTCCTGCATGGGTATACGTATAGCGGACATCCTGTAGCATGTGCTGTTGCTCTGAAAAATCTTGAATTGATAGAACGGGAAAGGGCTGTAGAAAATGCAAGGACAATGGGCACACACATGCTGAAAGGATTTGAGCGATTACAGCAGAAGCATGAAATGGTAGGCGAGGTAAGAGGATTAGGTTTGATGGGAGCAATTGAACTGGTGAAGGATAAGACGACGAATGAAAGATTTGCCCAGCCTGCCGCTCCGATGGTTGTTTCGGAAGCGATGAAGCGGGGGCTTATTTGCCGGGGGGTACTATATGAAGGAGCAGATACGCTTGTTTTTGCACCACCGCTCATTATTACAGAGCAACAAATAGAAGAAATGATCGATATTCTTCATGACTCCCTTACTGCCGTTGGGAAAGAAATCGGGCTGAAATTATAATAGGGGACATGAGGTATATCGGGTGAATAGATGGAGCCCTATATCAACAACAGGTATAGGGATTCCTTGTTTATAATATAGTTTGAATATTCTGGTATATGTTAACGCACCTGTTGATTACCCATAGATTGGAAGGAATAAGATGCACGCACCGGCGTCTCGTCTTTTTCTCACAAGGAAGAGATACGGCCGCTTTGTGGCACGGTGTGGTGGCTATCCACTCTGGATCGTACTGGATAATCAACACCCTTGATATGTTGATTGTTAATACGAAGGTAATGGGGGAACCAGACCATGAATCAGGTTAAAACAGGCGAACACAGTGAAAAAGAGCGGAGAAAACAAGTTAAGAAAGTAGCCGTTGCAAGCGTTGTTGGTACTTCGATCGAATGGTACGACTTTTTCCTTTACGGTACAATGTCGGCGTTAGTATTTCCGAAGCTTTTTTTTCCGCAGGCCGATCCTTTTATTAATATTCTTCAATCGTTTACCGTGTTTTTTCTTGGCTTTCTGGCACGTCCGATTGGTGCTATGATCTTTGGACATTTTGGTGATCGAATCGGAAGGAAAGCAACGTTAGTTACTACTCTTATGTTCATGGGGATTAGTACAGTGCTCATCGGGCTCTTGCCTACATATGAAAGCATAGGAATGGCAGCGCCGATTCTTCTCATTTTGTTGCGAATGTGTCAGGGAATTGGAGTTGGAGGCGAGTGGGGTGGTTCCGTTGTGCTTTCTACCGAGTGGAGCTCAAAAAAGAGGCGGGGATTAATGGGAAGCATGACGCAATTAGGCGTTCCAATAGGTTTGCTTACTTCTACTTTAATCATTACCCTGTGCATTCAGTTGACGGGAAGTGGTTTCGATTCCTGGGGGTGGAGGATTCCATTTATTCTAAGCGCGGTTCTTATCGGAGTCGGGTTGTACATTCGTCTCGGCATTATGGACTCGCCGCAGTTTACCAGACTGAAACAGGAGAATCGTATTGTGGACAGACCGGTCCTGGAAGCGTTAAAGAAACACCCGAAAGAGATTGTGCTGACAGCGTGTGCCCGACTGGTGGAACAAGTGCCGTTTTATATTTTTACGACCTTTGTTATTACGTATGGTACGGAAGAGCTGAAGCTGGATAAACAAATCTTCACCAATGGCGTAATGGTTGCAGCTTGTATCGAACTTTTCGTTATTCCTTATTTTGCCCACTTATCGGACAGAGTGAACCGTAAAAAAATTTACATTCTCGGGTCCCTCTTGACGATAGTGTTCGCATTTCCTTTTTTATGATGATAGATACAGGGAATCCCGTATTTATCATTCTTGCTATTGCACTCTCAATTATCGGCCCGGCTATGGCATACGGCCCGCAGGCCGCTCTTATTGTGGAAAGCTTCCCTATTCATCTTCGTTATACGGGCTCATCACTGGGTTTTCACTTCGCTTCCGTTATCGGAGGAGGAATTGCACCGTTGTTTTCGGCT
Source organism: Aneurinibacillus migulanus (assembly GCF_001274715.1). GTDB lineage: Bacteria > Bacillota > Bacilli > Aneurinibacillales > Aneurinibacillaceae > Aneurinibacillus > Aneurinibacillus migulanus. The sequence continues at coordinate 2,370,213 of NZ_LGUG01000004.1, forward strand.
TATCTATTCCATAAATATGGATCAACCAATCAAATAAGCGTTTATATCATTGTCGTTTGCATTATTTCTATCATTTCTGTTTCTATGCTAAAGAAAAATACGGCAGAAAATGCAGAAGAGAGAATGGAGAGTGTACAACAAAATTTATCTAACTATTCATAATTTAAAAATTTATTTAAAGATACGAGCAGGAGAGAGGAAGGTAAGAAACGAAAGCTACCTTGATTTTATATAACGAAAGCAAGGAGGAAGGGCTATGTTTGCGGATTTGGCAATATATAATGGGCAGATTGTTTCGATGGATCAGCGGCACAGTCATCATGAAGCAATGGCGGTAAAACACGGTCGCATTGTTGGCATGGGAGCATGGCAGGATATTACTCCTTTTATTGACAAGCAGACACAGGTCATTAATTTGGAAGGCAGAACAGTGCTTCCTGGCTTTATCGACGCCCATCAACACATGATTTATTTCGGGACCAATTTGCTTAATCTTGATTGTAATTGTACATCCATCCAGGATATCGTACAGGCGGTGGAGGAGCGTGCAGCTTTTTTGAATAGCGATGAATGGATTCTGGGTTGGGGGGTGGATGAAGCGAAGCTTGAAGAGGGACGATTGCCCGAAGCTTCCGATTTTACTCACATTTCCAATCCTGTTTATCTGACACGCTTTTGTCTGCATACAGCGATCGTCAACGAACGTGCGCTGAACCTGGCGGGAATAAATAGCCAAACAGAGGCTCCATCGGGTGGCGAATTATTAAGGGATACACAGGGAAACATTACCGGTGTTTTACGGGAAAAAGCGATGGATTTAGTGCAGCAAGCCATTCCCCCCTATACTCTCGATCAGATGAAACAGGCGATTGCTCTGGCGGATGAGAAATACGTGGAAGAAGGAATTACTTCAGTACATGAAGCCGGTATGGGCTTTCATACGGGATCGCTCGAAGAGTTTCAGGCATTTCAGGAGTTATCCCATGACGGTCAGCTTAAGGTACGCGTATACGGGATGGTGCTGGATACGTTCTTTTCTGAATTGAAGGCTATGCACCTTACGACCGGCTTTGGCAATGAACAGATAAAAATCGGTGCCGTTAAAATGTTTGCCGATGGTACACTAAGTGGCCGGACGGCAGCCGTTCACGAAGAGTACCTGGACCCTGCAGGGTTTCGCGGCATTCTGATGTATAAAGATGAAGAATTGGAAGAAAAAGTGTTGGCGGCTCACAGAGAAGGCTATCAAATCTCCATACACGCCATCGGCGATCGAGCTGTCGAACAGGTCATTATCGCTTACGAGAAGGCGCTTTCTTCCTATCCGCGCACCGATCATCGCCATCGGATCGAACATTGCGCCATCTGTAATCCTAATCTTATCGCTCGTATGCAAAAGCTTGGAATCATTCCTGTTCCCCAGCCCGGTATTTATTATTTGGCCGGAGATGTATACAATCGGGTCCTCAAACCTCAAGTGCTTGATGGATTTTATGCGCTTGCATCCTTTATGGAAGCGGGGTTGAAACCAGCCGGAAGCTCAGATTGCCCGGTCGTGCCAGCTTCTCCTTTCCTCGGTATGTATGCGGCGATGACACGCAAGACAAGAAGCGGAGAAGATATTGTACCCGAACAGAAGCTTTCGTTATATGAAGCGCTGCAAATGTATACGAATTATGGGGCATATGCTTCGTTTGCCGAACATGAACTTGGCTCTCTTGAAGTCGGGAAGTTCGCTGATTTTGTAGTTTTGCCAACGGGTTTTATGGACTTTTCTGCCGAACAGGTGAAAGATACGAAGGTGGAGATGACGGTTATCGGAGGAAAAATTCAATATGAGCGGGTGAGAAAGCATGCTGGTAATCTCCATTACGGATGAATTGCAGCCGCATCACATCGAACGGATCTCTAACCTAGTGAGTCCGATGGAGGTCGTAATAGAAAAAGATTTATATCAACCAGAAATTCCTATAGAGAATGCGGAAATTCTTATTACGTACGGGCATCAGGTTACAGGTGAGACGCTAAATCGAATGCCAGGACTCAAGTGGATTCAGATATTTCAGTCAGGAGTCGAACGGCTCCCTTTTGAAGAGATAACGAAGCGGGAGATTTTATTGACGAATATTCGGGACTTTCATGGCATCCCGATGGCTGAGTATGTAATAAGCATGATTTTGTATTTTACTCGTTGTATTCCAAGGTACATTCAATACCAGAAAGAAAGGCACTGGTGTCGTCAGGAATATGTGGATGAAGCATACGGGAAAACCCTGTCCATCTTTGGCGCTGGGGCGATTGGTCAGTATATTGCACAGAGATGCCGGCAATTCGGCATGCGGATTCTCGGCGTCAATACGACCGGCAAGCCTCATCCTGATTTTGACGCGATGTTTTCCATGAAAGAAAAAACAGAGGTGCTTAAGCGGAGTGATTTTGTCGTGTTGCTTCTGCCAGCGACGGAGGAAACATATCACTGTTTCGGAAAAAAAGAGTTCGCAGCGATGAAACAAACCGCTTGCCTGATTAATATCGGGCGAGGAGCGCTTATCAATACAGATGATTTACTTGCCAGCCTGGATAGCAGAGAAATTAGAGGGGCGGCACTCGATGTTACGGAAGAAGAGCCATTGCCCGCCAATCACCCACTTTGGGACAGTGAGCATGTCATTCTTACACCGCACATTGCTGCCCGCACCTATCAATATTTCAACCGTGCTATCGATAAGTTTGCGCTGAATTGGGAGATGTATAGTAAAGGCGAGCAGCCGCCTTACTATGTAGATGTGAAGAAAGAATATTAAGGAAAAAACAAATTCTGATGTTTGGAGTGATGCATAATGGCGGAGTCATACGAGCGTGTTGAACATGAACAATTTATTCAACAGAAAAGAACGATAGAAGAAGAACGTCTTCACCGGAAGCAATGTCTGGCGGCGTCTTTCCGTCTGTTTGCCCGGTTTGGCTACGATATGGGCGTAGCTGGCCACATTACGGCCAGAGATCCAGAGTATACCGATCATTTCTGGGTCAATCCGTTTGCTATGGACTTCAGTCGAATTCGTGTGTCGGACCTTGTACTTGTTGACCATGAAGGAAGAGTAGTGCAAGGAAATCAACCGATTAACCGGGCCGCGTTCGCCATCCATTCACAAATTCATGCGGTACGCCCTGATACGATAGCGGCGGCACATTCGCATTCGACGTATGGGAAAGCCTGGTCTACACTAGGTCGTCTGCTAGACCCGATTACGCAGGATGCCTGTGCATTCTACCACGATCATGGCGTGTTCGATGATTATACAGGTGTTGTGTATGAAGTGAAAGAAGGCATGCGGATTGCTGAAGCGCTGGGTGACTATAAAGCTGTGATTTTACGTAATCATGGGCTTCTTACTGTAGGACAGACGGTGGAAGCGGCCGTATGGTGGTTTATTTCAATGGAGCGGTCGTGTCAGGCGCAGATTTTAGCGGAGTCGATCGGACAGCCGATTTTGATTGAAGAAGACAGTGCGAAGCGTACAGCGGGTCAGGTTGGTTTTCCGCAGGCAGGTGTTATCAATTTTCGACCGTTGTATGAACGGATTGTAAGGGAAGAACCAGATTTCCTAGATTGAGCAGATAAAAAAACGGGGGAATGAAACGCGTGAACGGACTGAAAAAACAGGCGGCAGAGGCGGAGTTTGCAGGAAGAAACATGGATGCAGACGTGCGTTATACGTCAACATCCGGTCATTCGTAAGAAGCTAATGGTCTTTTGTTTTCTTAATGAAACACCTGCGTGCTATGTGAAGAGCGCAGGTGTTTATTATGCAATTAATTTTGGACTTCTTTATGTTCATTTACCAATAAGTCTGAAAGGAACTTTTCTCTATGTTGTAAGAAATATTTTGTGATTTGATAATGATCAGTCGCTTCATATTGTATTTCTTCAATGTTTTCATTATCAAAGCTTAGTATTGTTGCGTTTGGATACCCTAATAAAATTGGAGAATGAGTAGCTATTATAAACTGGCTATCGCCTTTTGAAACTAGATCATGAAGGACCTTTAAAAATGCTAACTGCCTTGCAGGAGAAAGAGCTGCCTCTGGCTCGTCTAATAAATATATCGCTTTTCCTTTAAAACGATGTAAAAAGAGTGATAAAAAAGACTCACCATGCGATTGTTTGTGAAGAGATCGTCCCCCATAATCCTTAAATCTTTTGGTATCTACCTGATCAATATGGGAAGCAAAATGATAAAAAGATTCTGCCCGTAGAAAAAAGCCATTTGTTATCTTCGGTAACCATGAAAGTCTAATATATTCACCGAGTGCAGATTCAGACGCATGAACTTCATACATATTATTTCGTCCACCACCAGCAGTGTTAAACTCACACTTATCTGCGATCGCTTCCAACAAGGTAGATTTTCCTGAACCATTTTCCCCTACAAAAAATGTTACATTACTTCGAAAATCGAGTTCATGCAAGGATTTAATAGAAGGTATGGAGAAGGGATAGTGCTCGTAAGATGTAATATTTTCTCGAAGAAGTATCACCTTTTTTAAAAACATGGAATCACCTCAGCTTCAGTTTCTTGACCAAAAAACAAGAACGTACGATCTTATTGTAATTGGAAAATATTATCTAATCAATGAATTTTTCAATTATAAACTATGTGTGGAATTTGAATTCTTTCGTTTTTTATGGTATGATTCCACTGTCCCAATCATCCTATGTTTGGAGGTATGTATATGAAATTGAGGCAAGCGACCCGTTTGACTTTGGTGGAGCAGGTTGTTGTTCAAATTGATGAACTTATCCAATCGAGCGAATGGCCGGTAGGGAAACGTATTCCAGCGGAGCCGGAGCTAGTAAAGCAGCTCGGAGTGAGTAGAAATACCGTGCGGGAAGCTGTGAGGGCACTCATTCATACTGGTCTTTTGGAGGCCCGTCAGGGAGATGGCACATACGTATGCTCATCGAGTGAGCTTGGTGCGGCATTATTGCGTCGACTGCGGCGTTCTAATATCGCTGAAACATTGGAAGTGCGGTATGCTCTTGAACAAGAGGCGGCACGTCTGGCTGCCGTACGACGTACACAAGAAGATATTGAAGTTTTGCGCGAATGTCTGGCAAACTGCAGTTCAGCGAAAGACGTAGAAGCGTATATTCAGGCGGATATGGAATTGCACCAAGCTATTGTGAGTTCCACGCACAACGGATTTTTAGCTGATTTATATGAACATATGAACGAAGCAATAAAGATTTCCATTGGCAGCACAGTGGAGTATACCGTCCTTTCGGAGCTGCACGAGGACCTACAGCAGCACGATAAGATACATGGTGATTTAGTTACTGCCATTATTAACGGCGATCCAGAAGCTTCTGCCAGCGCTGTTCGTACACACATTCAGCTATCTCAGAACGTTCTGCTAGAAAAAGACAATAAGGAGAAATAAGATGATTTCAGAAACGAATGTAGCCCATACACGCGATTACTCTCGTGCCGGGCTATGGCTGCTTATTTTAGGAATTATACTTGTAGCATCTAATTTGCGGGCTCCACTTACATCGGTAGGGCCATTAATCGGAGTCATCCGCGACGATACAGGCATATCGAATGCGTTAGCCGGCATGCTGACAACTTTTCCGTTGTTGGCTTTTGCGCTTCTTTCTCCATTTGCACCTAAAATTGCCCGGAGAATCGGGATGGAAGCGACATTGCTAGTAAGCTTACTCGTTTTGACGGCTGGAATCCTTTTGCGTTCAGTGCCAGCAGTCGGAACGCTATTTCTAGGAACGGCCTTGCTTGGAATGGCTATCGCGATTGGAAATGTACTGTTGCCTAGCATAATTAAACAAGAATTTCCGAAGAAAATGGGTCTAATGACAGGCGTATATTCTGTTTCAATGAATTTATGGGCAGCCATTGCTTCAGGTATTAGCATTCCGCTTGCACAAGGATTAGGCTTCGGATGGCGTGGCTCCCTTGTACTCTGGGCTATTCTCTCTCTGGTTTCCTTGTTGGTTTGGTTGCCGCAACTTCGTTTTCGTCACCAACGTTCTACTGCCACACAAGGAACGGTAGCCCCTGCGGTTAATTTATGGCGTTCTCGTATAGCCTGGCAAGTCACTATGTTTATGGGCTTACAATCATTATGCTTTTATGTAATTATTGCATGGCTTCCTGAAATTCTGCACCAACAGGGGATTAGTCATTCATCAGCGGGATGGCTGCTTTCATTAATGCAGTTTGTTAGCCTTCCAGCTACATTTATTATGCCTGTGCTTGCAGGTCGTAGCTCAAATCAGCGTATGCTTGTCGGTATTACTTCAACTCTCCTATTTATCGGCTACATAGGGCTTCTTAGCGGAAGTACACTGTACATGCCAGTATGGATTATACTGATTGGCATCGCGACGGGTTCCTGCTTTAGTCTAGCTGTGATGTTTTTCGCGCTTCGGACCCGCAGCGTGCATGAAGCAGCTGAGCTGTCGGGTATGGCGCAATCGATCGGCTATTTGCTTGCTGCCATAGGCCCTACTCTTTTTGGTTTTATGCACGATATGACACACGGTTGGAATATCCCCCTTATTATGCTTAGCGTTGTTGCTGTTCTTCTTTTTATTTTCGGATTTGGTGCTGCTAGCAGTGAGTATGTACTTTCGGAAGAGAAGAATATGAGGTAAGATTCTAATTGTGAGAAACATATTCATGTAAAAAGAGGAGGAAGAAGGATGTTTAACAAAATTTTGGTAGCGATTGATGGTTCAGAGATGGGGAATAAAGCGCTGGAAGCGGCAATAAGTATTGCGCAGGAACAAAATGCCCGTATTAGTCTATTGCATGTTGGTAGAGATGCGGTTACTTCTTCATATATGATTGGAGGGATTGCATATATACCTGAAGATTATATTGTTGAAATGGAAGAGTCGTTGAAGAAAGAGGGCGAAGCGTTGCTTAATGAGGCGAAAGCCAAAGCAGAAGCTGCGAACGTACCTGCAGAAGCTTTCTATGTTAAAGGGGATCCAGCGCGCCAAATTCTCGATCGGGCTGAGGAAGGTGGATATCATCTGATCGTGATCGGTAGTCGGGGGTTGAGTGGTTTTAAAGAGATGATGCTGGGTAGCGTTAGCCATAAAGTATCTCAGCTGTCAAAATGCCCGGTTTTAATCGTGAAATAATAAAGTGTTCATAGAAGAAGGCCTGATACAGCTTCTATATAGAGGAGGCTGCGTGTCAGGTCTTTTCTTTGCGATCACATAATGATATATAGCATAAATTCCGCGTTTTAAGATAAGGTATAAAGGTATGATAACGGGATATAATTAACTTTTTATCCCGTTATCATACCTTTCTTTGAGTTATACGAGCAGCTGTTATTTAATATTTTACCTGAATTTATCTACAAACCCTTTGTTTTTTAAGGGAAAACAGATTTTTTGAAAAATTGGCATCGTAATTGCTGACATAGATAGGACAACGCAAAGATGAAAAGGGGGAGAACTTTTTATGAACAAGAAGCCGTCGTTTTTTCAAGCAATACTGCCCATACTGGCTATGTTTGCCATCCTTGTTATCGGTTATGGTATTTTCAGATTGAAAATCGAGCCGCTGCTCATTTGTGCCACAATTGTAGCGGCTCTTGTAGGTAAAAGCATCGGTCTTACTTGGGACGATATGATGGAAGGAATTATTGATAAGATTACCAAATCTTTATCGGCTATTCTTATCCTCATTACGGTAGGCATCTTGATTGGTACGTGGATGCTATCTGGTACGATTCCGATGATGGTCTATTACGGACTGCAATTTATTAGTCCGCATTATCTTTTTGTTACTGCTTTTCTTGTTACCGCCCTCGTTTCTACATTTACGGGAACCTCATGGGGTTCTGCAGGAACGGTTGGAGTGGCGATTATAGGGGTTGCCATGGTGCTGGGCGTTTCTTTGCCGATTACAGCCGGAGCTATTATCGCAGGCGCTTACTTTGGAGATAAGATGTCCCCTTTATCTGATACGACAAATCTGGCGCCAATCGCGGCCGGAAGCGAATTGTATGAACATATTCGCCATTTGCTATATACGACGGTACCTGCTTCTATCGTAGGGCTTATTATATACTGGTTTGTTGGACGAGGCATAGACGTATCGGGCGTTGCGAGAGAAAAAGAAGTAGAGGCTATGTTATCAACATTGGATGCTTTATTTAACTGGAATATTCTACTTATTATCCCGGTTGTTCTCGTTATTGGCGGAGCCATTAAGAAGCTTCCTACTATCCCGGTGATGATAGCGTCGTCGGCGTTGGCGATTGCGTTGGGTCTTGCTTTCCAGTCCGTAAGCCTGGCGAGCGCATTCGAGTCGGTCGCAAACGGATTTAACATCGATATGATTAAGATGGAGGGCCTTAATACCGCTGCGATGGGAGATGATGTGAAAAAACTGCTGAATCGTGGGGGCATGAGCTCAATGCTGGGCACTGTACTCATTGCTTTCTGTGCATTCGCATTTGCCGGAATTATCTCAAAAGCAGGATGCCTGGAAGTCATTCTCGAGAAAATTAATGAAAAGGCAAAGTCACAGGGAAGCCTCGTATTTTCTACTGTGGCAGCCAGCATCACAATGGCGATTACGACAGGAAACTCCTACCTTTCAATATTGATTCCAGGGGAGTTGTTTAGAGACGTATACGTTCAGCGGGGACTTCATCCTAAAAACCTTTCCCGAACGCTGGAGGATTCCGGTTCTGTAGTTGTTCCGCTCATTCCGTGGTCGATGGCAGGCGTGTATATGTCTACCACACTGGGAGTGCCGGTACAGCAATACGCGCCATGGGCGATTATGTGTTACCTCGGATTGGTATTCGCCATTATTTACGGCTATACCGGATTTGCTATCGCCAAACTGGATAAAGGTTCGGACGATATGGATTTCCATGACGAACAAAACCTACAGGCCAAATAGAAAAAATAAGGAGAGAGTACTATGCTTACAATCATTAAGAATACAGATATTTATGCACCAGAACACCTCGGCACACAGGATATACTTATCGCAAACGATAAAATCGTAAAAATAGCCGAGAATATAGATGCGCACGGGTTGGAAGCCGAAATTGTAGATGGAGCCAATACGATTTGTATACCTGGTATTATTGATAGACACGTTCATATAACAGGCGGTGGTGGAGAGGGTGGGTTTTCCACCAGTACCCCTGAAGTGAATATGAGTACCTTGCTAAAGAACGGCATTACTACGGTAGTAGGACTTTTAGGGACAAATGATATTTCGAGAAGTGTAAAGAGCTTGCTTGCCAAGGCTAAATCATTGAATGAAGAAGGTATGACCGCTTATATCCTAACTGGAGGATATGGATACCCTTCCGCTACGCTAACCGGAGATGTTAGAGATGATATTATGTTTATTAGTGAAATTCTGGGGCTTAAATTAGCATTCGAGGATCATAGGGCTTCTCATATTACGAAAGAGGAACTGACACGGTTGGCTTCTTATGTCAGGGTCTCATCCATGCTTTCCAGAAAACCCGGTTTTATTCATCTTCATATGGGAAGTGGCAAGCATTTCTATAATATGCTGTACGATATTGTGGGAGAGAACGGCCTGCCGATTACGTTATTTAATCCAACGCATGTAAACAGAACCGTTCCACTGCTGGAAGCTTCCGCAGAGTTTTGTCGTAGAGGAGGCAGCGTAGACATTACATCAAACATTGGGATAAGTCCAAAGGATAGCGTGCTGTCCGCAAAAAAAGCGCTGTTATTTTTACTGCAAAACGGAAGCAGCATCGATAATATAACAATCAGCTCGGACGGGAACGGCAGCATGCCATTGTTTGATGAGGATGGAAGGCTTAGTGGCATGGGTGTGGCTGGCTTCGAGCCTACTATGGACACGTTAAAAGCCCTTGTTTTGGAAGAGAACATGGATTTTGCTGAAGCACTGAAGCCTTTTACATTGAATCCGGCAAAAGCACTAGGAATTTATCCGGCAAGAGGTGCAGTACGTGAGGGATGTTTTGCCGATATGGTTCTTTTAGATAAGGAACTCAACATTAAAGACGTGTATGCAAACGGTCAGGCATTTGTAAAGGAATATGAAGTGATTAGAAAGGGGACGTTCGAGTAATTTCTGAAATTGTGATGCACCATATGTTAGCGAATTGACAAATAACAGCTAAAAGATAAACTGAATTATAGATGGAAACAGGTTGTCTTTGAACAAATAAGCCGCATCTCCCGTTTGCAATTTGGGTGTAGCGGCTGTTTTTGTTAGAGGAAAGAGGGGCTGAACATGAAAGAACTAATCGTGCTTTCATTAGGAGCGAATACGTTAAAACACGTTATAGTTCAGTTGAAAAAATACGTAGGTGCAGATGTCCAAATAAAAGGATACTGCATTGAAAATAAAATAAGTGAGCATTTTGCGGGAAAACTGGTACTTGTTACGAGCGAACTACTATGCAGACTGGTGCCTGAACATGTGGCAGATGCTTCTAAAATTATCGTGGCGCGAAGAACGCTAAGCTATGAAAATATAGATAAAATGCTGCGTCTCAAAGACGGATCTGAAGTATTGCTAGTCAATGATATGAAGGAAAGCTGTATAGAGGTCATGGAACAGCTTAAAAATCATGGCTTCGAAAATTTTGTATACTATCCGTATTATCCTGGAATTGAAACCTATAGGAAATGCGCGATTGCCATCACTCCCGGCGAGAGTAATCTTGCTCCAGAGGAGGTTGAGCAAATTATCGACATAGGCACAAGACAGATAGATATTACAACGATAGTCGAGATTATGGGAGAACTGGACCTTATACCTACGAGAGGCTCGATCGCTTCTTCGGAATTCGTAAAAGAAATTATTGAACTTACAAAATCATTGTCCAGATTGAATCGAAAGCTCGATGATACAAATGTGCTCTTGTCAAACATATTCGATAAATTTCCTAAAGCTCTTTTTTTCTGCGATAAGGATGAAAACGTATTGTACTATAACGAAGAAATGAAGAAGATCTTCCCTGGCCTGTCGCTTCTCCACATGAACATACGAGCCATATTAAATTCAGATTTCAGCTTGGCTGAAACAGGGGATTCGACGGGTGAGATTCTGGAGTTAAATGGAAAAGACTATATCGCATCGATCGATACAGTATGGAACGAAAACGACAGATTAGGCTATCTTTTAATGATGGAGAATTACGCGAAATTCAAAGATTTGGACACCATGCTACGTTCCAAGCTCAAAAAGAAGGAGCATGTTGCTCCCTACCACTTTGACAATCTTTTTTATAAGGATAAAAAAATGGAGAGAATGGTAGAGTTGGCTAAGAAAATTGCCAGAAGGGATTCTACTGTACTGATACGAGGGGAGAGCGGAACTGGAAAAGAGCTGCTGGCTCAGGCCATTCACAATTTTTCGGCGAGAAGGAACAAGCCATTTGTAGCAGTAAACTTTGCTTCCCTGTCGTCTTCCATACTGGAAAGTGAGCTTTTCGGATATGAAGAAGGCGCCTTTACTGGAGCGAAAAAGGGAGGGAAGACAGGGATGTTCGAGGAAGCGCATGAAGGTACGATTTTTATGGATGAAATTGGTGATACGCCTCTTGATTTGCAGGTCAAACTGTTGCGAGTACTACAGGAGGGCGTTGTAAGACGGGTCGGCGGAAACCGTGAAATTCCGATAGATGTGCGGATTATTACAGCTACGAACGTAAATTTGGAAGAGAAAGTGGAACAGGGACTTTTCAGGCAAGATCTGTACTATCGGTTGAATGTGCTTCCCATCCATACGGTATCCCTGCGGGAGCGAAGAGACGATATTCCGTATTTACTGCTATATTATATAAACCGAGTAAGCGAGCAGGAGTATAGTAGCCTAGAAGAATATATGACACAGGAAACAATTACGTTCATAAAAAATCATCCTTGGCCGGGAAATGTAAGGGAGCTTATGAATGTAGTCGAGTATTTAGTGAACATAAAAGAGGAGAGGGCGATAGAAAAATCAGATCTTCCCACTTATTTGCTTGAAGAAGCAGAAAAAGAAACCATAGACAGAGAGCAACAGGTACAGCATGCGGAGCTTTCGGAATCAGACATGATTTTATATATCATCAGCAAAAAATTTGGGATAGGGAGAAGAAAAATAGTGCAGGAGCTTGCACTCAAAGGCGTAAACATGGGGGAAGGGAAAGTGAAGACGATTATCAAATATCTTGAAAGCAAACAGCTAATAGAAGTGAAAACAGGTGCTAGAGGATGCATGCTTACTGAAAAAGGAAAAGCGTATTTGCATGGAAGATGAATGAAGCCTCAGTAGAGAGAATTTGAGAACGGGAGATGAAGAGTCTCCCGTTCAGCATTCTTTGTCCTTAGTCTATATGTTGACAATATTTTCGGATGAGCTTAGAAGCTCTTGTTTGGCTGAGATGTAAATCATTGGCCACTTTCCTGGAACTGCCCCACTTTTTATATGAATTGACGATCAGCTCTCTTTCTATCTTTTCTACGGCTTCATCGAAAGAGGCAGGAAACGATGAATGAGAGTGGACTTTAGCTTGTTGATAAATCATCTCAGGCAGATCCTGCACCCCGATCATGGAATCAGTCGTAACAACAAGCCTCTCCATAATGTTCTCCAGCTGCCGGACATTTCCTGGCCAGGAATAGCCAACCATAAGATCAAGGCATTCCTGAGAAATTAACCGATCGACCCCATATTTGTGATTGAATTTATTGAGAAAATAATAGGTTAAAGGAATAATGTCTTCCGCTCTTTCACGGAGCGGTGGAATTTTGATCTCGATAACATTCAAACGATAGTACAAATCTTCACGGAAGAGCTTTTTTTCCACCATGTCGAGCAAGTTACGATTAGTGGCTGTAATAATACGAATGTTTACTTTCTTCATTTCTCTGCCGCCAACCGGAAGGAATTGTCGCTCTTGAATGACCTGCAGTAGCTTGGCTTGAATTTTTGGTGAGATTTCTCCAATTTCGTCAAGGAAGAGTGTACCGTTGTGTGCCGATTCTATCAGGCCAATTTTCCCCGCTTTACTGGCCCCGGTAAAGGCACCCTGTGAGTAGCCGAATAGTTCTGATTCCAATAGTTCCTCAGGAATTGCAGCACAGTTGATTGCCAAAAAAGGCCCTGATCTTTGTTGGCTTAGGCTGTGGATGTATTGTGCAAAAACCCCTTTACCTGTTCCGGATTCTCCTTGAATAAGAATGGTGGAATCAACAGATGCGATTTTCGAACAAAATGCAAGGAGGTTTTTCATTTTTTCACAATTAGTAACAATAGGACTTTCCGGTGCGTGTATGTCATTGTCCTCTTGGTTTCTTTGTTCGTTTGGATAGCTGATCCTTTTGTAATTTGGCTCGTGTGCGGTAATGACTACAAGCTCAATTTCTTGTGCTGTATTTAAAAGCGGGATCGCTGTCGTAACGAGTTCTCCGCCATAGTATGTCGTTTGCTTAATTGTAACCGCTTTTTTTTCCTGGAACACAAGTGGAACTATAGATGGGGTCCAATATCCTTGCTTAAAAAACTCTTCGTTCGCTTTTCCGATTACTTCAGAACGCTTTAGCCCGTAATGATTTTCGAATACTTTGTTGCAGAAGACGATGCGTCGGTTCTCATCAAGAACATAAATTTCATTTGAAGCATTATCCAGGATTTTTTCCAGCATATCTATTCGCATTTCAATCGTATGATGATACATTTCTTTCTGCATAAGGCACCCCTCCATAAGAAAACCGAATCGAAAACAACTCGTAAAGAAGTAAAAATAACTCAAATTAATTAATATTAAGAATATTATTACTGTGAAAAGCCGTTTAAATCAAGAAAAAAATGTTGGCACACAGCTTGCAAATATGAAAGGGTGTACTCTTCAATCAGTATGTATTCAATTTTATAAACGTATGACATATACGCTAAAAGGAGATGGGTGACTCAGAGTGTAAGCGATTTCTTGTTTTAAAGGCATTGAGTTATTTCTAGTTCAATCTTACAAAAAAGGGCGATAAGTGAAAGGGGAACGTATGATGGCAAACCAAGTACAAGTAAATGATACCTCTACTATGATAAAAACGATTCCGTATCGATTATATACGGAACCGCAGGTTTTAAAAGAAGAACAAGAAAAAATCTTTGCCCGCTCCTGGCAATTTGTAGGACATAGCAGTCAAGTCCAGAAGCAGGGAGATTACTTCACTTGTGAAGTAGCCGGGGAGCCGATTCTTGTCGTTCGGGGGAAGGACGATCAAGTTCGTGCATTCTATAATGTATGTCCGCATCGGGCAACTAAATTAGAAAAGAAAGAGGAAGGAAATAAAAAAATCCTGCAATGTGGTTATCATGGATGGACGTTCAATTTGGATGGATCTTTATATAAAGCACCCAATTTCAAGAATACGGATTCTTTCTGTGAAGGGGAGGCCTGCCTCCGTTCCGTACGGCTGGAGATGGAAGCTTCCATGATTTTTGTGAATTTGGATGATGACGCTTTACCATTGGCTGAGAGCTATGGCGACTTTTTTACATCTCTTAAGGATGTTGAATTTCTGGGTGAGTTGAAAAAAGTATGGGAAAAAAAACGTGTCATCAAAGCTAATTGGAAGGCGTTTATCGATAACTATCTGGAGTGCGATCATTGCCCGATTGCCCATCCATCGTTTGTTGCTACTTTGGATATGAGTCAATATTCCATTGTCGCATGTGAGAATTACTCCGTGCAAGGCACGATCGTCAAGCCGGATAAGCAATATGGAAGCGTGGAACTTAATAAAGCGGAGTTTCAGGGCGGACGTTTTTATTGGCTATGGCCAAACATGATGGTGACGATTTATCCGGGCTCCGGAAATATGACTGTCATTCAGATGGTGCCGATTGATCATGAGACTACGTTAGGAGTGTATCATGTTTTCTTCCGCGATGAGAATCTTACACAGGAAGAGAAGGATTTGTTGGCGTTTATGGAACAGGTTCGGGATGAGGATGTAGAGCTGGTAGAACTAGAGCAAATCGGTTTCCGCTCCCGTGCTTTTAAGGAAGGAAGATTTTCTCCAACTGAGCATGGAGTGCGCCAATTCCACGATATGATTCGGGAAGCGTTGGATATAAAAGCTTAAAAAGAACATACAAGCGAAAACATGAAAGGAAGGGATGTATAAATGAAAAAGCATTTATTTATTAATGGAGAATGGGTAGAGGCAAAACAATACAGCCCGCTATATTCCCCTTATTCTGAAGAAGTGATTGCCGAGGTTCCAGTAGCTACAGAAGAAGAAACGGAACAGGCAATTGCTTCGGCATACCAGGCCAGAGAGGTTATGGCGAAGATGCCTGCTCACCAGCGTGCGTCCATTCTGAACGAGTTGGCCCGTCTGCTTGCGGAGCGGGAGGAGGAAGTTGCTCGCATCATCGCATTGGAAGCGGCAAAACCGATTGCAATGGCCCGCGCAGAAGTTGCTCGGTCTGTTGAAACGTATAAATTCGCGGCCGAAGAAGCCAAACGGATTCACGGAGAGACGATACCGCTCGATGCAGCACCCGGCGGAGAAGGCAGGGTGGCCTATACTGTTCGTGAACCGTTGGGGGTAATCGGAGCCATCACACCGTTCAATTTCCCGTTGAATCTTGTAGCCCATAAGGTAGGGCCGGCCATTGCTTCGGGAAATACAGTTGTCCTAAAACCGGCCACACAGACTCCACTGTCAGCCTTTTTCATTGCCGAATTGCTGCAGGAAGCTGGATTGCCCGCCGGAGCCCTGAACGTAGTTACGGGCTCCGGCAGGGTAGTCGGAGAGAAGATTGTAAACGATGAACGAGTGAGCGTCATTACATTTACCGGAAGCCCTGCTGTTGGTATCGGTATCCGTAATAAAGCAGGACTAAAGCGAACAACGCTAGAGCTGGGTTCGAATGCGGCGGTGATTATCGATAAAGGGGTAAATATCGACAAAATCATTTCGCGTTGTGTATCGGGAGCTTTTTCTAACCAGGGCCAAGTCTGCATTTCTTTGCAGCGGGTATATGCTCATGATACGATTTATGATGAGTTTGTAGAAAAATTCGTAGCGGAAACCGAAAAACTGAACATTGGGGATCCGCTTCAGCCGGATACGTTTGTTTCTGCGTTGATCTCACCTCAAGATGTGAAAAGGGCATTGCAGTGGATTGAAGAAGCTGGACAGGCCGGAGCGAAAATCGCTACAGGCGGAAAAGCAGAAGGAAATGTGCTTTATCCAACGGTTGTTTTAGAAGGCGATGCAAGCTTGAAAGTATCATGCCAGGAAGTGTTTGCTCCGCTTGTCGTAATCAACCGGATCGCTTCCGTTCAAGAGGGGATTGATTCGGTGAATGATTCTCGGTATGGTCTGCAGGCAGGAATCTATACCGATAACGTGCATACCGCTCTGGATGCAGCTGAAAAGTTGCATGTCGGTGGAGTAATGATTAACGATATTCCGACCTTCCGAGTGGATCATATGCCTTATGGGGGCGTGAAGGAAAGCGGAACCGGACGTGAAGGAATTAAATATGCGATAGAAGAAATGACAGAGCTGAAGCTAGTTATCTGGAATCGAAACTAGTGTAAGCATTGTGCCTTTCTGTCGGAACAAAGGAGAGAAGCATATGAGCAAGATATTAAAAATTGCCGTCATCCCTGGTGACGGTATTGGCCCGGAAGTTATCGATGAGGGGATTAAAGTCCTTAAGAAGATGGCGGAAGGGAGTGACTTCTGCTTTGAATTTACGCATTTTCCATGGGGATGTGAGTATTACGCAAAAAACGGAAAAATGATGGCGGATGACGGTATTGAACAGCTAAAAGCGTTTGATGCAATTTATCTGGGAGCTGTAGGCTACCCGGGAGTGCCTGATCACATTTCGCTTTGGGATTTGCTGCTAAAAATACGAAAGGAATTTGATCAATACGTCAATATTCGTCCTATTACTTTGCTACAGGGAGCCCCTTGCCCTTTGCAGGAGGCCAAAAGGGACAATATCAACATGCTGTTTATCCGGGAGAATAGCGAAGGAGAGTACGCTGGTGCCGGTGATTGGCTGTTCAAAGGAAAGCCGGAAGAAGTGGTCCTGCAGACTGGTGTCTTCTCACGTAAGGGAACGGAGCGAATTATCCGTTACGCCTTTGAAACTGCCAGGAGGTTGAATAAATCACTGACCAGCATCAGCAAAGGAAATGCGCTAAACTACTCGATGGTATTCTGGGATCAGGTTTTTGAAGAGGTGAGCCTGGATTACCCGGATGTGCAAACTCATTCGTATTTGGTAGATGCGGCTAGTATGTTTATGATTATGCAACCAGAACGATTTGAAGTCGTCGTAACTTCCAATTTATTTGGAGATATTCTGACTGATTTAGGTGCCGCTCTTGCGGGCGGACTGGGCCTGGCCGCAGGAGCCAACATTAATCCGGAAAGAACCTATCCTTCCATGTTTGAACCGATTCACGGCTCCGCCCCGGATATCGCGGGAAAAGGACTAGCGAATCCTCTTGCGGCTATGTGGTCAGCCAGTCAGATGCTTGACTTTTTCGGATATGAACAACGGGGACGTATGGTGTTGGATGCGATTGAACGACTGTTGACAGAGAAGGAAACACTAACTCCAGATATGGGGGGCACCGCTTCTACTTCAGAAGTTGGAGACCGCGTAGTTCAGCTTTTAGCTGACATGTTGAATCAGGCGAGTATTCCAGATAACCGGTAAACAACAATCACAGGGGGGCTTTGTATACACCTCCCTCTTTTTTTAAAATTTTACGTATGAACGATTTGTATACATGTATATAGCTTATTTTAGCTATATACTGCAGTATATTATAACCCGTGTACTATTTTTTTTTGAATAGAATAAGTCGTAAATACTTAAATGTTGACAAGAGAGGTCGTATGTACTACTATAACAATGATTATCATTATCACTTAATGAGTCGGATGCTCCACAAGAGCATTCTTCTTTTTTGACATTAATTGATAATGAATTTCATTATTGGTAATGGAAGGGGAATATTGATGAATCGCATGGTGAAAAAAGGAACAGTAGCTTTGCTGGCGGTATCGCTTCTGATTACACCAGGCACCGTTACGTATGCCCAATCGAACGGTCCTGAGGAATTGGTACGTGTCTGGGAGGGAGCATACGGGTTGTCCGTATCGGTCGATAAGGTCCATACGTTGCTGGCGGGAAAAATGGACGCAAACTTTGTGACTACCGTAGACATTGAAGAGCTTGTGGCCGGAACGTTTTTGCCTGGAAGAAAAATTACTTTCTCGTTGCCAAAGGGGATAAAATCAGAAAGTAAAATTAATGTTTCCCATAATAGTGATTTGAAAATCGAAACGACAACAGGCAAAATCACTATTACTGTACCTACTAATCGTCAAGAACAAAAATATCGTTTGAAAGCGACGATGAGTTTAACGGCAAGAGTGGACAAGAAAGGGGAGATGAAAGCGACGATTAAAGGAAATGGGATTACCGCACATGATATTTTAATCGCCAAAGTCGAGCCGACAAGCCGTATCGAATCGGCGGCAAAGCCGGAATCCGTATCTTTGTTGCTTGGTAAACAGCGGCAAGCAGCTCCTGATCTTTTGTTTACTGAAGAGGTAAAAGGCGCTTTTCGAAAGGAAGGAAATGCGGATATTTCATTTTATCTTCCGCACGAAGGAATATACTTCAGCGAACCACCTACGGTCGATGTAGTACAAGGTGATCTTGAAATTGACCCGCATTCGGTTCAAGTATTGGATAATCGAACCGGTGAACATGAGAAGATCATAACGTTCAAAATAAAAAAAGAGAGCACAAAACCTTCTGTCATTCGAGTATCCAATATGAAAATTACTACGAATCGTATGATAGCGGACGGAACATACAATCTTACTGTCCGAGGAGATGCTCTATCTCATACATCGCTCCTGGATGACTCGAAGAGTAAACAGTTCCCGTACGTAACTCAATTCCCGTACGTTTCCGTTAACTATCAGGACAAAAGTGAAACGAAAAGAAACGAGATTTTATTGACGCCAGGAAGCTTGAATTATTATGAAGGAAAAACAGAGAAAAAAATGTCCTCCCCCTCATACATAAAACAGAACCGCATATACGTCCCGGTAGATTTCTTTATTGATACATTAGGGCTGCATGAAAGCCATGTTCTATGGAGTGACTCCGATCGGGTGCTTACACTTTTGAAAAATTCGACCATTATACAGTTGGACACGGACAAAAATATTGCAAGACTAAATCAAGTAGATATCCCGCTTTCTGCCGAAATAGAGAAAAAAGACGGAAAAATTATGGTTCCACTGACGGATATGGCATCTCTAGTAGGAATGAAAACGAAGTGGGATGCTGCTACAGGAAGCATAGTACTTAACCCTTCTTAAATGAAGATAATCTCAAGCAAGAAGAAATAGAGAAACATATGCATTTATCCATTGATAATGATTATCTTTTTTAATGTAGATGGAGGTGAATTGGAGCATGGTAACAGACCAGGTACTGACCCCCCATATACCGAGAACAATAAAGTACTCTCGTATTGTGCTTGCGGCTGCACTCCTAATCATAGGAGTTGCATTGTTACTTGTTGGTTTTGGGATCTCTATCTCCTATGGCGCGGCTGATGTCGGTGTAATGGATGTATGGAATTCACTCTTTTATTTTGACGCCAATCAAGCTCCTCATCTGCTTATATATGAATTACGAATGCCGCGGGCGATTTGCGGCATATTGGTGGGCGCCTGCCTTGCTGTTTCCGGTGCAATAATGCAAGGCATTACCCGTAACCCACTTGCAACACCATCCATTATGGGGCTGACACAAGGATCGGGTTTGGCGATTGCAGTAGCGATGATTTTTTTGCCGGCTGTCAGTCATTATGAAATGGTTATCTATTCGTTTATCGGTGCTGGATTAAGCGTCGCTATCGTCTACGCTATTAGTGTCATGTCGCCAGGAGGAATGTCCCCTGTTAAGCTTGTGCTTGCCGGCACCGTTGTAAGTGCTTTATTAGGTGCACTCTCATCTGGCCTTGCGATCTATTTTCAGGTCGCACAGGACTTGAGTTTTTTCTCTGCCGGTGGATTGACAATGATCCGGTGGCCGGTTTTGGACATGCTTATTCCTATAAGCCTGCTTTGCCTTGCTCTTTCAATTGTAATTTCACGTTACATCACGGTTCTTAGCTTTGGCGAAGAGGTAGCTACCGGGCTAGGTCAGAGACCAGTATTGATCAAAACAATGAGTACTATTCTTGTGCTTATGATGACAGGAGCCGCAGTTTCGGCAGCAGGGGCAGTCGGTTTTGTCGGGCTTGTGATTCCTCATATTATTCGTTCGCTAGTAGGAGTAGACTATCGTTTGATTATTCCATGCTCCGCAGTCTTTGGAGGCGTGCTTGTTACGTATGCGGATATTTTCTCAAGATGGATTAACGAACCGTATGAGACACCTATTGGAGCCATCACCGCGGCGATTGGCGTACCATTCTTCCTTTACCTCGCACGCAAGGAAGGGAGAGGGCTATGATGCGGTTGGCTCTGTATGGAAGACCAAGATTTGTAATGGTAGTGTTGCTGGCTATCATTGTTGCGGTATTTTTTATTAGCCTAAATTCAGGTTCTATAACGATTTCCCCGCTTGAAGTGCTGAGGACGTTGATAGGGAGAGGGGATGAACAGCAGGAGCTTGTTCTGTTCCAATTCCGACTACCCCGCATGATTATTGCTTTGTTAATCGGTTTTGGACTTGCTGTATCGGGTGTCATACTGCAGGGATTATCGAGAAACGCATTAGCAGATCCGGGTATTATGGGCATTAATGCAGGAGCCGGTCTGGCAGTTGTCCTGTTTATGTATCTTGTTTTCGAGTCCAAAGACGTGCAAGGACTTTCGACGATGACGATTCCATTCTTTGCTTTTTGTGGTGCGATAATCACAGCCTTTCTAATTTTTATGTTCGCCTGGAAAAAGGGAATTACGCCTATCCGTCTCATTCTAGTTGGGATTGCTGTAGCGGCTGGTATTGGTGCGGTGAATACCATTCTTTCACTAAAATTGGCCGGTGAAAACTTTATGTATGCGACCATATGGCTTACAGGAAGCCTATGGGGAACGAGTTGGACATTTGTTATTGCTATTCTTCCCTGGATTCTTATTCTCGTTCCTTATGCTATTATGAAAGCTCGTTATCTTAATGTTCTGAACCTTGGAGATACGATTGCGACAGGTGTTGGCGTATGTGTCGAGCTGGAGCGGCTTAAGCTGATACTTGCAAGTGCGGGGTTGGCGGGAGCCTGCGTAGCAGCAGGGGGCGGAATCGGGTTTATTGGCCTGATGGCTCCTCACATTGCAAGACGTTTGGTAGGCCCCAAGCATCAAGTGTTGATTCCTACGGCTACTCTTGTTGGCGCGCTTCTTCTGTTGACAGCTGACTTGATTGCACGAAATATCCTTGTACGTGCTGAGATTCCGGTAGGAATTGTTATTTCGATTATCGGTGCACCATATTTTCTATATTTATTAATGAAGACAAAAACATAGTAAAAAACGAAGAACAATAGTATTAAATGATATGAAAAGGGAGAGATATACGATGAAATTGTTCTTTAGAATGGCGTTGTTTTTTATTCTTGCTTTGGTTTTCATAGGGTGCGGCCAACAGGGGGCAACCTCGACCGCAGGAAGTCAGGGAGATGCAAGCAAACGGACGGAAGCGGTAGAACCAAAGGAAGAGGGATTCAGAACCGTATCGACCCAGAAAGGAGAAATTAAAATTCCAGCGAATCCGAAGCGAGTCGTAGAGCTTGCCAATTCAACGGAAGAGTTATTGATTATGGGTATTAAGCCGGTTATGTCTTCTGCTCTTAGCAACGGTAAAATTCCTCCATATCTCGAGGGTAAACTGGATGGCGTAAATGTGGTGAATGCTAATTCAGTAAAAGTTGAGGACATTCTGGCGATGAAGCCAGATTTAATTCTTCTTAGTGCACGAACAGAGAAGCTGTATGAACAGGCCTCAAAAATTGCTCCTACAATTCAGCTGCAAGGGGATTTTTATACATGGCGTGAACGTTTTCCAGAACTGGCTGCTATTTTCGGCAAAGAAAAAGAGATGAAGGAATGGATGGCGCAATACGAGGCAAAAGCGAAGAAGATCGGAGATGAAATCAAAGCCAAAACCGGAAGTGAGACATTTGCGCTTTATGTATCCAATCAATCTCATTACCGGATATATGGCAAAGCATTAATTGGAGATGTATTGTTTACCGATCTGGGATTGCCTATGGCAGAAGGAACACCGACAAAAACGACAGTGGAGCAAGTTTCTCTTGAAAGTCTTTATAAATATAATCCAGATCATATTTTCCTTGGATATTATGCTGGTGGTGGCGGAAATACGCAAGCCAATCTAGAAATCGCAAAGAAGAAAAATGCAGATTTGCAATCGAGCGAGCTTTTTAAAAAGTTAAAAGCTTATGAGACAGGCAATGTATATTCACTCGAATACGCTACATGGTCGCTTGGAACATACCCGCTTGGCAAGGAACAGGCACTTGAAAAAATCCGCGATATTATTTTGAAGAAGTAGTACGTGAAAAAATAGCGACATTCTACTGATGAAGCTGAGATAATTTGCTGATAAATTATACACCATACTTTATAAATAGCAGAAAGAAGCTGCCTAGGATGAGCAAGGCAGCTTCTTTTTATATTGGTTGGCCAGTTCATTAATAGGCCGACTGAATTGTTTGAAATAGTTTAAAAAGCTGACAATATCCTATAACTATATACATCTGATTTGATACATCGACAAACTCTTGTGGTGAGAGGTAAAAAAGAAGGAAGGGCGGTGGGTGGGAGCGGTTGGAAAGAGACACGTTTGCCTTTCTTCTGCTGGAGCGCAGGGAGCATCCAACCTCTTCTTTTTCTGAATGGCCTCCTTCCAACCACGCTATCCTGTCAAACTATCAAGTGTAATTTATATAAGTAGTCGACTAAATGATCGAGGAGGGTAATAGAAAAAGTATATGGAAGCAATATCATATAGTCGTGTCATATATTGACAAAGTGTGTTTGTTCCTTTAGTATAATATATTATAACGAAAATGAAAATCATTATCATTTATTTACATATCAAATGAAAAGAAGCAACATATTATACGAAGGAGTGTCTTTATGGGTCATTTATATACGGAAAGTTTGTCGCTGGCTTATGTAGATCAGTTGATCGTTGAGGAGTTAAATCTGAAGATTCCAGAAGGGAAGATCACGGCTCTTGTTGGTGCAAACGGTTCGGGAAAATCTACGATTTTGAAGGCTATGGCCCGCATTCTTCAGCCGAAAGACGGAACGGTTTATTTGGATGGAAAGGCTATCCATAAACAATCGACGAAAAAAGTAGCACAGCA
Source organism: Aneurinibacillus migulanus (assembly GCF_001274715.1). Taxonomy (GTDB): domain Bacteria; phylum Bacillota; class Bacilli; order Aneurinibacillales; family Aneurinibacillaceae; genus Aneurinibacillus; species Aneurinibacillus migulanus. Next base: position 2,393,676 of record NZ_LGUG01000004.1, read on the forward strand.
GCTCGCTATTCTTCCTCAAAATCCGGAGGCTCCGTCCGGATTAACAGTGACAGAATTGGTCTCATACGGACGCTTTCCGCATCAAAAAGGGTTTAACACAGTAAAAGAAGAGGATCGCAGAATGATTAACTGGGCGATAACGGTAACTGGTATGAGTGATTTTGCCGAGCGCGCAGTAGACAATCTCTCTGGAGGTCAGCGACAGCGTGCTTGGATTGCAATGGCACTGGCTCAGGGAACAGGTATTCTTCTGCTGGATGAGCCGACCACGTTCCTGGATATGGCTCATCAATTGGAAGTGCTGAAATTGCTCAAGAAGTTGAACGAGGAGGAGGCTCGCACCATTATTATGGTCGTGCATGATCTCAACCACGCGTCGCGTTTTGCCGATTATGTGGTAGCGATTAAGAAAGGGAAAGTAATAGAAGAGGGAGCGCCGGATGAAGTAATGACCCATGAGGTGTTGGCTAAAGTATTCGGGATCGAGGCAGATATTATTTCTGATCCTCGAACTGGGGTTCCAATTTGCGTTCCGTACGAATTGGCTAGATAATGGAAGAAGCGCCGCAAAGATACATTTCTTTGCGGCGCTTTTTTGTAAAGTTATTTCGTCTCAAGAATAACCGTGTTGGCGTTGCTCATAGGCGGCAAGCTCATCGTCATAACAGGTCCGTAATAGGCGATTACTTTGTCCTCTTTTTTTACTTGTTCCTTGTCTACTGCTTTACCGTCTACTGACAGCACATTCGTTTCTTCATTGAATCCTAATACGACATCATTTTCTACTTTGTTGTCGGTGGCTCCATCCACATGTACGAGCGTATTACCTTTGCCTTCACGGATTTCTGTAACCGTTCCAGTTACTTTACCTAACTGTTGAAATACAACAATACGTTCGGCATGTCCCTGTGGCGGAATGCTTTTCGTCAGTTTTGGACTGTAGAAAGCTTGCACTTTCATATCCTCTTTTATATCTTTTGCTGTAAGCGGTTTTGAGGTAACACCGTCGATAATTTCCGTTTTGTCATCGATGTTCAAAGCGATCGAGCCATGCCCGCTGGTAGTAGTTGCTTTTCCCATAACATGCAGTGCTTTACCGTCTGACTCAAGGTCTCTTACTTCCGTAATAACTCCATTCGTTTGCAGCATATTCTGCACGGCATCTTCAGATGCGGAAATCGTGATGACACCTGTTTCGTCTACGGTTGTCTTCATCTTTAGAACTTTTTCCGCAAAGCTTAGCGGGACATACGTTCTTCCATCTTTCAATTCTGGCGCTTTTCCGAGCTGTACCAGCATACGGGCTACATTATAGCGGTCTTCTCCGATTGTAAGGGAGAACCATTGAGCTGCACGCTGCAATTCTACCGATTTCTTTTCTTGATTCCATGTTACTTTGTATTCAAGTGCTTCCGTTAGAGAACGAAGCGGTATCATAAGCTCATTTTCTGAGCTATAAACAGACCGATCTTGTAGTGGCTTACCGTTTACCACAAGTATGTAATTCATTCCGTTAAACGAATCCTGCGGCATGCTCACAATAGGGTGTGCCGCAGGTTTTTCTGCCTGGGTAGCTACCGCTCCCATACTTCCCAGAAGCAAGCAGCTTGTTACGCACATTCCAATCATTTTTCTCATGACGTCATCCTCCATCTCTTGGTGTGTTTTTGATTTCTATAGTACAGACGGGGACAAAAAGAAAAAGTGTGCAATATAAACCAAAAAAGCTACAATATCAATTTAGAAGCAGCTATACCGTTCATTCATGTCTTTTATTTATATAAATTACACTTGATAGTTTGACAGGGTAGCGTGGTTGGAAGTGGGCGATTCAGAAAAAGAAGAGGTTGGATGCGCCCTGCGCCCCAGTAGAAGAAAGGCTAACGTGTCTTCTTCCGACCGCTCCCGCCCATCGCCCTTCCTTCTTTTCTTCCCTCTCACCACAAGAGTTTGTCGATGTATCAAATCAGATGTACATAGTTATATGAAAAAAGGAAATATGCATCTGTATACGTATATGCGAAACCTTGTCTGACCGGCATATTTAACACCATAGGAAATTTATACTAGGATAAATTTGCCTTATATTTAGTATTTATACATTGTAAAATTAAAGTTAAACACTATATATAAGTTGCTAACAAGTTCTGAATAGCGGCTCAATTTGGGGGAATGAAAGTGGAGAGAATCACAGAGTATAGAAACTGTAAAAATTGTTGGTGGGCAAAGGATATGGAATGTACAAGAAAGCTATGCTGTTTTAATAACCGGTGGATAAATGACCCCACCTATTTATGCTATGCATGGCGTCCGATAAATACCGAAGAAAAGCATGCCTATCTGGATAAGTATGGGTATGAGCATAAACGAGTTGGAATTATTCCGAGATTGCAATAGAAATTCAAGCGGTTGATAAATCCCTTTATGTATACAGTAGAGAGATAAGAAGATTACTGTAGGCTTGGAGGGATTTTTTATTGTATGGTGAATACTGTGATAGACGGGTAAGAATACAGTAAGGTAATATACGAAACGAACAGGAGTGGAAAGAGAGACATGAGTATAGCAGATATCATATATAAGGATTTAGTCAGCGACATACTAGAAAACGGAGAGTGGGATAAAGATCAAAAAGTACGGACGAGATGGGAGGACGGTACGCCGGCTTATACGAAAAGTGTCATTTCAAAGCAGATTACATTCGATAATTCAGAGGTGCCTATTCTCACGACGAAAAAGGTGGCTTGGAAATCTGCTATCCACGAGCTTCTCTGGTTTTACGTCAAACGGACAAGCGATTGTGCATATCTTGACGAAAACAATGTCACCATATGGAAAGAATGGACAAGCGCCAACAATAACATTGGTAAGGCGTATGGTTATCAGCTCGGCAAGCCTATTATGCTGAAAGGCAAAATAACGAATCAGGTTCATCACTTAATTGAAGAACTGATGACCAATCCCGCATCCAGAAGGCATGTTATCTCTTTATGGAATATTGACGATCTTGATCAGATGGCATTGTATCCTTGCGTTTGGAACAACCAATGGCTTGTTAAGCAGGGAAAACTGCATCTTATCGTTCAGATTCGGTCTAATGACCTGGCCTTAGGAAATCCGTTTAATGTATTCCAATATTACGTGCTTCAAAGAATGATGTCCCAGGTTACAGGGTATGAGCTGGGCACACTAACGTTCAATATTAATGACTTACATATTTACGAGCGTCATATCGAGCCTCTGCAAGAGCAAATCCAGCGTGAAGCATATGCTGCACCTGAGTTGCGTATAAATCCTGACGTTAAAAATTTTGATGATTTTACGATTGATGACTTCGAGTTGGTCAATTATCAATACCATCCTGCAATTAAAATGGAGGTCGCCATTTGATGCTATCAATGATTGTAGCTATGGATGTAAAGAGAGGAATAGGCAAAGAGAATAAGTTGTTGTGGCATATCTCAGAGGATCTGCAATATTTTAAAAAGCTCACAAGCGATCGGACTGTAATTATGGGAAGAAAAACTTTTGAATCGATTGGGAAGCCGCTTCCTAGAAGAACGAATGTCATCTTAACGAGGGATGTATCCTACAAAGCAGAAGGGTGCCTTGTTTATCATTCGGTTGATGATGTCCTCTCGCAATATATAAAGAAAGAGAAAGAAGAAGTTTTCATTATCGGTGGAGAAGAAATCTATCGCTTATTTTTGCCTTATGCAGATAGGCTGTACATTACACAGGTAGATGGAAATTTCCACGCAGATACATTCTTTCCGGCCGTATCAAGTGATGAATGGGAATTAACATCTCGACAAAAAGGAACACAGGACACGCCGTGCACGTATTATTTTGAGATATATGATAGAAAAGCGTCAGAATCTCCGAGAGTACATAGGTAATTTCTCTAAGAATAGAGAAAAACAAAAGAGGGCATCGTACCCTCTTTTGCTTGCCTATGTGAAGTCATCCGAGATAGCTAGCTTTTTCAACTTGCGATACAAGGTACTGCGCCCGATACCAAGAGCTAGGGCAGCTTGTGAAATGTTTCCCTCAGTTTTTTTCAAGGCTTCCATAATGATATGATTTTCTGATTGCTTGAGTAGACCGTCAGTTGTATTGTAGTAAGCTGCATACTCAGAAAGGATATAGGACGGGAAATGAGCAGGTTCAATAACATCACTATCTGCTAGAAAGGCCGCTTCGCGTAATGCGGCAAACATCTGCCGTATATTTCCTGGCCATACATATGTCTTGATTAATTGTTCAGTTGCCAAAGAGAGAGAAAGAGATTCTTTCTGCAATTCCTCTTGTACGTTCCGCAGCAAAAAACGGGCGATTTGCAGGCGATCTTCACGTTCGCGAAGTGGAGGCAACATAATATGTATCCCCTGCAAGCGGTAAAAAAGATCAGCCCGAAAACTGCCATCCTGTACCTTGCCCCATAAATCGGTATGTGTTGCGGCAATAATTCTCACATCTAATTGAACGGATTTCGAACCGCCGATTCGGGTAATAGTGAAGTTCTGTAACACCCGCAGTAGTGCTACTTGCATCTCTGGTGGCATCTCCGCAATTTCATCCAGAAATAATGTTCCGCCATGCGCCAATTCGAATTTTCCAGGCTGTCCTGATTGTCTGGCTCCTGTAAAAGCTCCCGCCTCATATCCGAATAGCTCGCTTTCCAACAAACTTTTCGTTACAGCGCCACAGTTAATCGCGACAAACGGATTGCCCGATCGCCTGCTTTCTTCGTGAATTGCCTGACTGACCATATCTTTTCCAGTACCGCTCTCACCAGTAATAAGGATCGTATAATCTGTTGCTGCTGCCTTCTTTGCTAGACGAATAGCGTTCAGAAAACGGTTATCAGTACCGTATAAATTACCAAATGTACACGGAACTGTTCTATTTGTTTCTCCAGAATTTTGTCTGCGCTTTTTAGGAGACGTATGAAAAGAAGGGCGTGTATCAAATAACACGGAGCCTAGCAATCGATTATGTTCGTTTATTTTACTGCAAAGTGTAACAGGCGTGCGTGTATGTATTTTACCAGATTGGAAAAGAAGCGGCTGAACACCGGAAAACAGCTCTGAAAGCTCCACATGTCCGATGGTTTCGCCGGAAAGCTGTAGCAGCCCTCGTGCCTCGCGGTTCGCTCCGGTTAAAACGCCCTCGGCGTTTACCGTAATGAGCGCCCGGTGCTTGTTTTCATGTTCTGATTGAAGTGTAAGAAGTAACTGTTTATTGGAACGCTGGATAAGAATCCAATCCTCTAACTCTCTTGCGATAGCGTCTACGATTCCAAGAAGAGAAGGATGGTACTTATCGCGATACCCGCTTATGTTAAGTGCGGCGAGGAGATTACCTGCCGGATCGAAAATGGGCGAGGCTGTACAGTATAGCATGTGATTTGTCTCCAAATAATGCTCCTTACCTACTACAGCGATCGGTTTTTGTTCGACAATGGCTGTTCCCGCCGAATTCGTGCCCCGTGCATGTTCAGACCAGCAGGCACCTTTACGTACATGAATTTTTTCCGTATCTTGTAAAAACATAGGATCGCCAATGCTTTCCAGAATGTATCCTTCATTATCAGAAATCGCTGCAATGGAGTGAGAAGCTTTCAACCAACTGGACAAGCGTTCGAGCGTTGGATTAATTTCCCGAAGAAACATTTCTTTTTGTTTCCTATATTGCTTGAATTCAATGTCCTCCAGTATGGCATACTTGGCTGCTGATGGGTCTACCTTGTACCGTTGACTGCGTTCCCATGATTTTTTTAGCCAGGTATCAGTTGGTCTTGTCACGTTCCCCACCCCTATTTAAATATTCTAACTATTAAAAACATAATACTATGACAATGCTTCTTTTCATAGATTAAAACTTCCTTTATGTGTCATAAAAGAACATTACTATCTCATTATGACACAGTTGCGAAGTATAATTTCTTGATGTTGAAAGCCCTTTCAATTGGCATGGAACATGCAGTAAGTAATGGGTAGACGCACAAACAAAAACATAGAGGAGGAAGCAAAGTGGAAAAAACGACTGCTGTTTTACTTGATTCGCGCGTAGAAGCTTTTTTGCAGGGCGGTCCTAAAAAGTTATTTATCGGCGGAGAATTCGTCGAATCGCTCTCCGGCAGAACATTTGAGACTGTGAATCCGGCTACAGGGGAAGCGATTATTACTGTATATGAAGCGGACAAAGAAGATGTAGATAGGGCAGTCGAGGCAGCGGACCGTGCATATAGAGATGCATGGTCAAAAGTAACGCCAAGTGAACGAGGCAAGATGCTCTGGAAACTCGCTGACTTAATAGAGGAACATGCAGAAGCACTGGCTCAACTTGAAACACTGGATAACGGTAAACCGATTCAAGAGACGCGTCATGCTGATATTCCACTTGCAATTGATCACTTTCGCTATTATGCCGGATGGGCGACGAAGATTCATGGGGAAGTAATCGATAACTCGGCAGGTACGAGCCTGTTTACGTATACGCGCCGCGAGCCGGTCGGAATCGTCGGTCAAATTATCCCTTGGAACTTCCCGTTATTAATGGCGACATGGAAGCTGGGTGCTGCTCTTGCAACGGGGAACGTCGTCATTTTAAAAAGTGCGGAACAGACGCCGCTCTCGGCGATTTATCTGGCGGAATTGATTCAGGAAGCGGGCTTCCCGGAAGGTGTTGTCAATATTATTACAGGCTATGGACCGACAGCCGGTGCTGCGATCGTCCAGCATTCGCGCATTCGTAAAGTCGCATTTACAGGATCAACCGAAGTAGGGAAGACCATTATGCAGCAGGCGTCAGGTAATTTGAAGCGTGTGTCGCTTGAGCTAGGCGGAAAATCGCCGAACATTATTTTTCCGGATGCGGATTTCTCAAAAGCGATTCCAGGTGCATTGATGGGAATTTTCTTTAACCAGGGACAGGTATGCTGCGCAGGTTCGCGCTTGTTCGTGCATAAAAAAGTGTTTGATAATGTGCTGTCAGATATGACAAGCTATGCTGCTCAGCTAAAACAAGGCCCCGGCCTGGATGAATCCACCCAGATTGGACCGCTTGTATCGAATGAGCAGTTTACACGAGTGTCCGATTATTTGCAAAAAGGGATGGAAGAGGGGGCCAATCCTCTTACTGGAGGCAAGCCTGTAGAAGGTAACGGGTACTTTATCCCTCCGACTATTTTTGCCGGTGTTGAGGATTATATGTCCATTGCCAGAGAAGAGATTTTCGGTCCGGTTGTCGCCGCGATGCCATTCGACGATGAGGAGCAGATCGCAGATATTATCCGACGTGCCAATGATAGTGAGTACGGACTTGCTGCGGGAGTATGGACGACGGATGTACGGAAAGCGCATAAGGTTGCGCATGCGTTGGAAGCGGGTACGGTGTGGGTGAACTGCTATAACGCACTGGATGCGGCCGTACCATTTGGCGGGTATAAGCAGTCCGGCTTTGGTCGCGAGATGGGCTCGTATGCACTTGAGTTATACACGCAGGTGAAATCCATCTGGGTGAACCTTGATTAAGATTCATAGATGTTATCAACTATAAATAAAGGGAGGCAAACACGATGAGAGCTGCACAAATTCTTGAACATAGAAAACCGTTGAGTATAGGTGCGGTACCGGACCCGACCCCGGGGTTGCATGACGTTATTGTTCGAATCGAAGCATGCGGTGTATGCCGGAGTGATTGGCACGCCTGGATGGGAGACTGGGAGTGGATTGGCTTAAGCCCACAGCTTCCGATTATTCCAGGTCATGAATTTGGCGGGGTGGTCGAAGCGGTAGGAAAGGAAGTGAAAAACTTCCGTCCGGGCGACCGGGTTACCGCTCCCTTTCACGAAGGGTGCTCGCACTGCTCGAATTGCTTGGGTGGACATTCGAATCGGTGCGACAATTTACAGATTTTTGGCTTCAGCTACGATGGAGCGTATGCAGAGTATGTAAAAGTACCTCAGGCAGATTTTAATCTTGTCCGGCTGCCTGACGAAGTGGATACGATAACGGCAGCGGCAATCGGATGCCGCTATATGACCGGCTATCATGGAGTAATGCGTAGCAATGTAAAGCCGGGCAACTGGCTTGTTGTGTATGGAGCTGGAGGGGTAGGACTGTCTGCTGTGCAGGTAGGCAATGCGGTTGGCGCCCAGGTAATCGCAATTGATGTGGATGACGCCAAGCTGGAAAAAGCGAAGGAGGAAGGCGCTACTACCGTTGTTAATGCTCGCCGGGAGAATGTCGTTGAAGCGATAAAAGAGGTAACCCAAGGAGGAGCACACGCATCGATTGAAGCGCTTGGCATTCGAGAGACGATTCTTAATTCCGTCTTGTCGCTTCGTAAGGGGGGAAGACACGTGCAAATCGGCTTGACGACAAAAGATGAAGGCGGTCTGGTTGGTCTCCCGGTTGATGCGATTACCGCAATGGAATTAGAAATTGTGGGAAGTCTGGGCAATCCACGTTCCGAGTATGATGGCCTGCTATCGCTTATCGCTCGCGGTAAACTTAATCCGAAATCGCTTGTGTCGCGAGAAGTTGCTCTTGACGATGTATCGGTTATTCTCGATGACATGACGAATTACAAGACGTTTGGTTTTAATGTAATTACACAGTTTAGCTAACGTTAGACAGAGGTATATATAGACAGTGAACTCATATTAATGAAGCAACTCATCGATAGCCTCAAGTTCGCTTACTAATTGCTCGACCTCGGTTGTGTTCAACAGCAAGGGGATTTGATCGTTAATTGTTATTGTGTAGGAGTGCTGGCTACCTTTTGTTTTTGTAAGATAATTACGAATCGCCTGTAACTGACGATGTTTGATGACGGATTGTGCGGGAATGTTTTTAATCTTCGTTACGGTAAATTCTTTCGCATCATAATTGAGTTCGCCAGAGAAAATCGCGCCATCAACGTGGCGCTGGACCCTTTCGTTTTGAGGCGCAGGTATATCCTGCGCCTTTTTTGGTTTTGTCATACAATAGCACCGCCTTAGCTAATGAGAGTACAATCAAGTGTATCGTTCGTTGCCTTCAGCCCAGTCTGAAAATAATCCGCTGCCGTTGCAGCCTGGGCAATCGTAGTTGTTCATATAATAAAATTCGGGCAGCATGACCGGGTTAAACCCTCTTCCACGGCAGTCTGGACATTTACCCTGCGCCCGCATGTCCGCTATTTTTTTCTCATGCCTTGCTGTCTTCCATTCAGATATTGCATTAAAGAAGCCCACTTCATCCACCTCAAATTTCTGTTTTATATTATCATGTGGAAAAAATGGAGATTTTATCCCTGACTATATTGACTTTTGTGTAGATAGTTATATTAATTGTATGTTATAGTTATAATTGCTATAGCAACTATATGGAGGGAGGAAACAGATTGAAGCTTGATGATTCCTTAGGATTTATTTTAAATAATGCAGGACGGAGAGTAGGTCAGCTTTTATCTATCCGTTTTGAATCATATGGCATTACAAGAGAGCAGTGGATCGTATTAAACAGGCTAGCCGAACGAGATGCTATAACCCAGAAGACTCTAGCAAGGCGGGTAGAAAAAGACCAAACGAACGTAACGAGAATTGTTGATCAGCTAGAACGGAAGGGGTTAGTTGAGAGAAGACCGAACGTGGAAGATAGAAGATCTTTTTTAGTATGCATAACGGATGAAGGACGGGCAGTAAACGATAAGCTAATCCCAATTGAAGCCGAAGTAATTGCGAACGTTTTAGAGAACATATCCGAAGAAAAAATAACGGAATTCAGAGAGGTACTTAGACAAATAACAAAAAATGCAAACACGCACATCAAGGAAATGGAGAGATAACCGTTGAAAAACGATAGATTATGGAACCGGGATTTTATTGCTGTTTGTATCAGCAGCTTTTTTTTATTTATGACATTTTATTCGTTGGCTGTTACGCTTCCCGTATATGTCAAGGATACGCTTCAGGGAAGCACCCAGCAAATCGGGCTTGTGATGACGTATTTTATCATTGCGGCTGTCATTTTTCGCCCTCTGGCCGGAAAATGGATCGATGAGCTGAATCGGAGAAAAGTTATATTTATATCACTTGCTTTATTTATGATCTGTAGCTTTGTGTATGTAGGAATAAATAGCCTATCTGCTTTATTTGTCCTGCGTTTTCTGCATGGTGTCGGATTCGGAATCGCCACGACGGCAACTGGTGCAGTTGTTATTGATATTATACCGGACCAGCGAAAAGGGGAAGGGATCGGCTACTTTAGCTTGTTTATGAGTCTGGCGATGGTCATCGGACCTTTTGTGGGACTTACAATTATGACGCATTATAGCATTTACGTACTGTTTGTCGTATGTATTGTTTTTGCCGTGTTATCCTTTGTAATCGGGATGAGTGCTCGCATTCCCGAGCGTGCTCCGCGAGAGAAAGCGAAACAGTCCTGGCATTGGAAAAGTCTTATTGAACCAAAGTCGATTCCCATTTCTTTATCGGGAAGCGTTCTGGCGTTTTCTTACGGAGCCCTTACAACATTCATTTCCATTTATGCGAGAGAACTCGGTATCGAACAGGCTGCCAGCTATTTCTTTGTCGTATTTGCTGCAATGATTGTATTATCGCGTCCTTTCACAGGGAAGCTGTTCGATCGGATGGGGGAACACATTCTTGTCTATCCGGGTATTATATTGTTTACGATAGGCATGCTTGGATTAAGCCAATCACACACTACTTTCATATTTTTATTGATGGGAGCACTAATCGGGCTCGGATACGGAGCCCTTCTGCCAAGCTTTCAAACGATCGCTATTAAAGCTGCACCAAGCCATCGGAGAGGGCTTGCGACTGCTACCTATTTTGTATTCTTTGATTCAGGGTACGGAATTGGCTCATACGTTCTTGGTATTATCGCAGAAAAAACGAACTACCATACGATGTATTTCGTTGCCGGTATTGTCGTTGCCTGTACCACATTGCTGTATTATGGGCTTCATCATCGGAAAATGAGAACAGTAGCTAAGAAGGTGTATTCCTAATGTAAACTGTGCCAAGATTGTCACAGCATTTTTACGCAGATAGGCTACAATAGGGATGAGAACAGCTTTTCCATAACATAAGGGGGAGACAGGGATGTTCAAAAAAATACTTGTAGCCGTTGATGGATCAGAAATCAGCAAAAAAGTAATAGAAACGGCAGCTGTTGTGGGGAAAGGGAATGAAGCCGAAGTCATTCTTTTACATGTGGGGGAAGAAATTAATTTATATTTGTATCCGTACGCCAGGGGCCAGCTTCTTTCGGCACAATATAACCAAGAGTATAATGAAACCGTCCAAAAGCAGGCCAAGGAATTGCTTCAGATAGCCAAAGAAAAAATCCAAGCGAACGGTATTCATGCAATCGATGTGTATGCATGTGGAAATCCTGCACAAAAAATCATTGAGTATACAAAAGAAAATCCGATAGACCTTGTCATTATCGGAAACCGCGGGCTTGGTCCTTTCAAAGAGATGATGCTAGGAAGCGTCAGCCACAAGGTTTCGCAATTGGCAAACTGCCCCGTCTTAATTGTGAAGTAGAACGTCTTATAAATAAGCCAGGCAAGGATTCTTTACTCCTTGTCTGGCTTATTTTATAGAATAAAGCTTGATTAACAATTTCATTTTCTTGTAGAGGCGGTGTGTATAAATGATTAACGGTGCATACAAAATAACTGTTGTTTTTGTTCGGGTGTGAGTGAATTCTCAGCAAACGGAAACAGTACGGTTTCTTCTTTTGTAAAATGAAGCAGAAGGATCTGGCAGGCATCCATTAGATGGATGGCCGCTTTTTTTGCGTTTTCTAATGGAGAGGAGACAAATTGTTCAAATGTGGAAAGCAGTTTTTTCGCTTCTTCATGTTCAAGTTCCATTACATTGACAGGTCTAAAATCCGAACCCACTTTTTGTTTTAGCATGGTAAACAAGCCCTTTTCCTCTTTTTCAGAATGCAATTCGAGCTTTAGTCTGAATGCTTGTTCCTTCATGAAGAGGGCGAGGAGCATTCGCAGTATTTCCGGGTCATGTACGGGAATGTCGTTGCGAAAGAGTTGTCCGGCATCATCGATAAGTTCGCGCATGTTCTGGCGGAGCGGTTCGTGTTCATCAAGCAGCTGTTGGATAGCAGGACAGTAGGAAGCAGGCCTAGCCGCTGCTTGGGAGCAGGAAAAAGCCTGGGTTTCAGAAAACATCACGCATTCCTCCTTACAGTATTTGTATGGGTTGTACCTTTACTATATAAATGTTTGTTGCTGGAGGATGTGATTATCATCACAGGTAGAGAAAAGGAAAAGTAGTAAAATACTACGTATTAGTCTATATACATCTGATTTAATACATCGACAAATTCTTGTGGTGAGAGGGAAGAAAAGAAGGAAGGGCGGTGGGCGAGAGCGGTCGGAAAAAGACATGCTGGCCTTTCTTCTGCCGGGGCGCAGGGCGTCTCCATCCTCTTCTTTCTCCATCCCTCCTCCTTCCAACCACGCTACCCTGTCAAAATATTAAGTGTAATTTATATAGATACAGAGCAGGAAAGATATTATCTTGTGTTCGACACTGGTGTTACTGACGCTCTTCGCCCGATCCCCTGTGCCGTGATAATGCCCAGAACACTTGCTAAAAGCAATGCCATAAATAAAATATGTGAATTGAGGACAAGCCCTACCAACGTAGAGGCGACCATACTTCCAAAATAGCGGAATGTGGAAAAAATTCCGGATGCGATGCCCGCCATACTTTTATCGACCGATTCAAGGGACGATGTCTGCATGCCTGGTGTTCCAATACCAATGGCTAATCCGCCCCAGAGAAGCGTAAGAACAAGATAGCTGATCGAGCGTACGTCGCTTAGGAAGAAAAATAAAAGATTGGCTCCTGTCATGCAAGCAAAGGAGAGGCTAATGATTTTGCGGCTCCCGAATTTACTGGTTATATGTCCGCCTATCCATCCCGCTACTGACATCGAGATGGAAAAGCATGATAAAATCAGCCCGCTTTGTGATGTAGACAATTGGAACTGAGAGGTCATTAGTAAAGGCATCATTAGCAATATGGCATACATCGTAAAATTGCTGAGCAGGATGGATAGATTAGCACTCGTAAAGGTTCGATTATGAAATAAGCCAAAATGGATTAACGGCGCAGGAGCACGCTTCTCTCTACGAACGAATAAATAGCTAAAGGTAAGAAGACAAGCTCCCATCATAAAGTAGGTGATAGGTCGGTGCGGATGCGTAAGTAAAATAAAAAGAGTAAAGCTGATCGCTAAATAAATAGCTCCCGGAATATCAAGGGGTACTGGATTTGTAGTATCAACGTTCGGAATGATAAAAATAGCGCTAAGAAAAGCGAACAGCAAAAATGGGACATTAACCCAAAATATGGATTGCCAGCCAAATGAGTCGATCAGGACTGAACCGATTAACGGACCGAGCGCTGCCCCTAATCCCATTCCCATGCCCAACAGACCTAGCACTTTGGCGAGACGCCCCTTTTCTACTGTATGCCGTACAATTGCCATGGAATTAGGTGTAAGCAAAGCTCCACCTATCGCTTGCAAAGACCGAAAGACAATAAGTAAGAGCACATTTGGTGAGAATGCACAGCCAACAGAAGCAAGTAGAAATAAGGAGATGCCCCAGATGTACATTCGGCGATTGCCATAGATGTCGCCAAGTTTTCCCGCAATTGGCTGTGTGACAGCCATGACGATTAAATAAATGGTGACAATCCAGGAGATGCTTGCGATGCTTTCGTTAAAAAAATCCGAAATCGACGACAGCCCTACCGCAATCATCGTGGAGTTAATGGGAACAAGGATCGTTCCCATTAACAAAGAAAGAATAAGGATGTATTCTTTATTCCGACTCAACGATTTTCACCGTCCCGTCCGTTCCATTCACCATGACGATATCACCGTCTTGTAATGTTGTAGTCGCTATCTTTGTTCCGACTACCGCTGGAATTCTATATTCTCTTGCAATGATTCCGGAGTGGGACAGGATGCCTCCCGAATCAGTAATCACCGCGCCGGCAGATGAGAATAATATTGTCCAGGCAGGCGTAGTAGTCCGGCATACAAGAACGTCCCCTTTCTGCAATTTGGAAAAGTCTTCTTGTCGATGAATAACCTTAACAGTGCCTGTATATGTTCCTTTTGCGGCGGCAAAGCCTCTAAAGGTGGTTCTCTCTGTATCTGTAACTTCTGTTTCCATACTTCCGAACATGCCTTTTATTATTGGGTTCTCCATGTATTCTTTTGGAATCTTTCCATAATGGGAAGGAACCGTTTTGTTGCGGCTTTCATCATACTCTCGTTTTCGTTCTTCGATTATGCCGAGAAGAGGAATCGGATGTTGTAGTGCCTTCAGTACTTCATCATAATATAAATAAAAAATATCTTCTGCATCTTTCAGTACGGCCTGCCGAACCAGTAATGTCCCGACATGAAGCAGAAACAGCCTCGTTTTTGCGGTGAGCATTGCATCAATGTAAAAATGATGATCATCACGAACGCAGGCCCCCTCCAATGCATACTCATATAACTTCATGAATTGGCGCTTTGCTTTACTATCGTCAAGTCCATGAATAAAAGATTCATAGCTCTGCTGTCTTTGGGCTGCTTTTTGTTGAAACTCTTCTTCAAAATCGTATCCTGATTCAATCAATACTTGAATATGAGCTAGAACGAGAGCTGGATTTTCAATCCAGGTCGTACCTATGAATTCATGTACATCCGCTTTGCGGTATCCATATATCGACAGCATATCATGTAAAGATTGCAGGAATTGACGACCTTCCGTGCTACAAGCGAGCTCTTCTTCTAAATGCTTTGCTTTATACCTAGCAAAAGCGGCGGATAATATTGAACTGTTCTTTACTGTTTTGGCTAATTTCCATAGCTCTCTGTCTGTCTCCAATGTTTTGTTCATGACCCCGACCAATTGTTCGTGAATGAAAAGGGGATCGCTTTTTCCAATGAGTTGCTCATAAATATTCCCCAATAGAGCATTGAGCATCTCCGCCGGTATGACAATCTGAAAATGAATTTCCCAGGCTTTCTTGTAAAAGGCGAGCAGCTGTTTCAATTTGTTTTCTGCTTCTTTTGGTGACAATTCGTTTTTCCTGGCTTCATCAAATATAGCGTAGTTGGGCAGTAGGATTTTTTCCACAGCCTGATACAAGTTTTGTTTTAGATGTGGAAATAAGAGAGCCATTTTCTCCTGTTGTCTTTTTGCACGTTCCGCCATATTTTCCGTATGAACAGTCATTGTTTGATAAAAGTAATAATCCTCGCATTTTAATTCGATATCGGAAGCGAAAAAGTCGAATTCGTTGACAGCTTTGTTCATTCCATAATTAAAGGCGGGGATCATAAAAGAAGCGAATAAAGGTGTTTTGGCTCCAGGAAAATGACTGTCATCATGAATCCAGAACGGCCTTCTTTGTTTATCAGCTTCCGTTAGTATGATAGATTGTTGAAATTTTGAGAGAATCGTTGTCACAGGCCTAACCTGTAACAGGTAGATTTGCCCCTGCTCGATACCGAATTCTATATCTACGGGAGTGTCATACAGCTTTTCGACGGTGCTGGACATATCAGCCAGATGGTGGATTTGAGGTTCGCTCAGGCAGAGGCTTCTTTGTTCTTCTACGGATGTTTCCAGTGTTTGTACGCCGGTTTGGCTGGCGATGATTTTCACTTCCTTTGCCCCTGCTTCTTTTTGAATGCCTCGGGTGGTTTTATCTACGATAAACAGGTCGGGAGTGACGATGCCGGATACGATAGCTTCTCCCAGTCCATAGCTTGCATTAATGACAACCTGCTCTGGATTATGTGTAATCGGATTCGCGCTGAATAATACGCCTGAGACGTCAGAGTGAATGAGCCCCTGAACGATAACTCCCATTGAAAGTTCGGTGACAGGCAGATTCATTTTACTCATATATTGCATCACATGTGGAGTAAACATAGAGGCCCAGCAAGCCCGTACCTTATCCTCAAGGTCCTGGGACGTTGTTATATTCAGAAATGTGTCATACTGCCCGGCAAAAGAAGCTCCCGACAAGTCTTCCGCAGCAGATGAGGAGCGTACGGCAACAGAATGATAGGTTGACAACAGCTCTTCGAACTTCTGGTACAAGATGTTTTGAATATCCTTCGGAATTTCCATAGTAGGGAGGATTTGTGCAAATTTCTGTATATGTGACATGTTCAGCTGATTGTATTCTAGACAACGCAAGAAAGCCTCCATCGTAACGACAAATCCATTCGGAACAGGCAATTGATGGTTTAATAAAATGGATAAGTTCTTTGCTTTTGAGCCGATGGATTTTTCGTGATTTTGTGCTTCTGTAAAGGACAAGATATACATATTGTTTCTCCGCTCCTTTTATTAATATGGGTACGCATGAACAACGTTTTGTAAAAATTTACACAATGTTTACCTTTTTTTCGAACGATCTTAAAAAAAGCATCCGATAATAAAAGAAGGAACATGAATGCTTAAAGGAGGCACCATAATGAAAGAAGAACACGTTGTGTTCCTGTATGTGCGTGGGAAAAAAATAAAATTGACGATGAAACAATATAACTTGCTTACACAAACTCAACCCGTTAATCAGGGTAATAAAATATGATGTTATGTAGCGTATAAAAGTCCGGAAGGCGGTTGTAAATGACCGATATATCCGGGCTTTTTCTAATGAAAGGTCGTATCCATCTTATCTTTATATTTCTGCTGTATGATTTATGTCAAAACGTTCCATATAAAGAGGAGAATATGCCCAAAACACAGGTTGAAAGAAGGAATGTAAGACAGGGAGTTCCATTAATAAAATGGATACTAACTCCTGTTTTTTTCGCCCAAAATACCTGCCTACGAAATGAATGTATAATCGGTATCAAGAAAAAACATGTTAAATAACCTGACATAAACCCCGAAATTGAACAATAAAACGAGTACACTATAAACACATAACAACAGCGTTATGATTATTGTTCAAAGGGGTGGAAAGATGAAGAGATGGGGGTTGCTGGTTCTTATCGTATTATGCCTCATACCGCAAAGTGCATGGGCGGCGGAGAGTGTTGAGCAGGTTGCCAAATCAACAGATTATTTATGGATTATCATCTCGGCGATTTTGGTTATTTTCATGCAGCCCGGATTCGCTTTGCTTGAGGCTGGGTCTACCCGAATGAAAAATGCCGGGCATGTAGCTGGGAAAACAATTTTAGCCTTTGGACTATGTTCTCTTGTCTTTTGGGCAGTTGGATTTGGTGTTACATTCGGTGAGGGCAATGCGTTTGCGGGTCTTTCCGGATTTCTGCTAAACGGGATAAATGAAGTAGGTGGCGTCCCGGTTGAACTTTTCTTCCTATTCCAGCTCGCGTTTGCAGGTGTATCCTTGGCAGTTGCTTTCGGAGGATTTGCCGAACGTGCAAAGCTATCGGTATATTTAATCTTTAGTATTTTATTTATAGCACTTATTTATCCAGTTATCGGCCATTGGATTTGGGGCGGAGGATGGCTTGCAGAACACGGAAAGCAGGATTTCGCAGGTTCTACGGTGGTGCATTTGACGGGTGCTACGGCGGCTTTTATCGCAACGATGATGTTAAAGCCGCGGCTGGGCAAGTTTAATGCTAATGGGAAGCCCAATCTCATACCTGGTCATAACCAGGTATATACTGTGCTTGGCGTATTTGTTCTATGGGTCGGCTGGTTTGGATTCAATGCCGGAAGCACATTAACTGTAGGGACCGGTTTATTCAGCCACGTTGCGATTACAACACAGTTGGCTACGGCAGCTGCCGCGGTATTCGCACTTCTCGCTTCCTGGATTTATAGCGGCAAGGCGGACATTACCTCTATGTTGAATGGTACGCTCGCTGGCTTGGTTGCGATTACTGCTTCCTGCGCATTTGTCGAGATATGGGCTGCCGTATTGATTGGAGCAATTGCTGGCGTGCTTACGTACTTTACGGCTATTTACCTTGAACGCAAAGGCATTGATGATCCGATTTATGCTGCCTCCGTACATGGAATGGCCGGCGTTTGGGGAACGTTGGCTAACGGATTTTTTGCTTCTCCCCGCCTGGTGGAAACAGTGGGTGTTGGCAGGGAAGGTTTGATATATGGAGGCGGTTTTCATCAGTTAGGTGTTCAGGCGATAGGGGTCTTGGCTTGTTTTGTTTATGTGGCTGTTGCTACGTATATTGTGATCGCCAGCTTGAAGGCGACTATCGGTATACGAGTATCAGAAGAAGAAGAGATTCTTGGTTTAGATATTAGCGAACACGGAGTGTATGGGTATCCTGAGCACCTTCAAGAATCTTCTTTAGACCCATTCCACGTACCGTCTTCTCAATTGAAAAACAGCGTATAGTTACAGATAGCTTATCAAGCCCGGTCAATGACCGGGCTTTTGCTGTGTTGTTCACTACGATTTTACGCATGCTAAGTAATATAACACCCTTGATAATACAAATGTAATTTTATATGCAGATTATATAGAGATATTAATTACTTTTTATATCTTAATAATTTTATAGATAGTTACTTGACAAAAGTAAGTTATAAAGTTTATTATTCTTACATAAAGTTAGTTATAGACAAAAAGTTGATAAGGAGGGAACAAAATGAGTGTAGGACTTTTGATAATCCGTTTAGTGATTGGTCTGACTTTTGTGGGGCATGGTGCACAAAAATTGTTTGGTTGGTTTGGTGGTCATGGGTTAAAAGGAACTGCAGGTTGGTTGGAATCCATTGGCGTAAAACCGGGTGTATTGATGGCCTTTCTGGCCGGCGCAGGCGAATTGGTAGGTGGCCTTCTATTTGCAGCCGGATTCTTGACGCCGGTTGGGGCTTTGCTTATCGTTGTTACCATGCTTGTAGCCATTTTTACTGTTCACGGAAAAAACGGCTACTGGGCAACAGAAAGCGGATTTGAATACAATGCGATTCTGATTGCGGTAGCGATTGGTGTAGCTTTAATTGGACCTGGTTCATACGCGCTTGATGCGATTGTGTTTGGTTGATGAGCAAACACACGATTGAAAATAACGTACTCATAAAGCAGATAAGGGAGATAGTAAAGAATGACGAAGCAGTCTGAGATAGGAACATTGATTTTACGACTTGTAATAGGGATTACTTTTTTGATTCATGGTTTGGACAAATTTCAAAGTGGAATAGGCAATATAGCAGGATGGTTTGAAAGCATCGGACTTCCAGGATTTCTGGCTTACATTGTAGCGACAATCGAAACCGTAGGTGGCATTGCAGTGATTTTGGGCCTTGGCACTCGTATCGTATCATTTTTATTTATACTTGTTTTGGCAGGAGCTATTATTACAGTGAAAAGCGCTGTTGGATTCACAGGCAATGGTCAAATGGCTGGATATGAACTCGACCTGGCATTGTTGGCGATAGCTGTCCATCTTGCTATCAATGGGAGTAGTTTATATTCTGTAGACGCTTTGTTACGGAAAAAATAAACAAATCAGCAAGCCAATTTGATGTTGGCTTGCTTTTTTATGTAATCAGATATATCTTTTTCCATTTCTAAATTTTCTTATATAATAGAAGGGACAGACGTAACAGCAAACATAGTATAGGGGTGGAATGATGACAGCAGTCACAAAATCTACAATCGGATTTATCGGTACCGGCGTTATGGGAAAAAGCATGGCTGGACACCTACTGACAGCAGGTTATCCTGTTCATGTGTACAATCGCACAAAAGCAAAAGCGGAGGAACTCATTGCAGCTGGCGCAGTCTGGAATGATACTGTAGCAGAGCTGTCCTCTAAGGCGGATGTAATCATTACAATGGTTGGTTATCCGAAAGACGTAGAAGAGACTTATTTGGGAGAAGGCGGTATTTTAGCGCACGCCAAAGAAGGTGCTTATGTCATTGACATGACGACATCAAGTCCGATGCTTGCAAAGAAAATTTACGAAGCAGCTAAGCAAAAAAATATTCATACGCTGGATGCTCCGGTGTCTGGCGGTGATATCGGCGCACGTGAAGCGCGGCTTGCGATTATGGTCGGCGGAGACGAAACAGCATTTGAAGCAGTTCAGCCGATTTTAGAGAAAATGGGTGCAAATATTGTGTATCAAGGTTCAGCAGGAGCCGGTCAACATACGAAGATGTGCAACCAAATTGCGATTGCATCCGGTATGATCGGCGTATGTGAGGCGATGGTATATGCTAAACGGGCAGGTCTAGACCCTGAGAATGTACTGAAAAGTATCTCTACGGGTGCTGCGGGTAGTTGGTCGCTGAGCAATCTGGCTCCGCGGATGCTAAAAGGTGATTTTGCACCCGGATTTTACATTAAGCACTTCATCAAGGACATGGGGATTGCGTTGGAAGCAGCAGAAGAGATGGGAATGATGACGCCGGGATTGAAGCTGACAAAATCGTTGTATGATGAGTTGGCAGAAAAAGGTGAGGAAAATAAAGGTACACAGGCACTGTACAGGCTCATTGATGAACAAATATAAAGTCAGTGGAGGCCTTACTGTTCGTTAAATGTGGATAAAGTAAGACAGAAGCAAGAAATCGAGAGGCATTCCTTATAACAAGGGATGCCTTTTTCTTATTTCTACCATTGAGAAGAAGCAGGAAAATGTAGTAAAATGATGGTATATTATTTTAAATATTTGGTCAATTAAAAACGCACTTCAGTTGCTCGTTGTGAGTACGTTATATACAACGATATAGCAGTAAACAAACGGAGGAGGAGAATATCGAATGGAAACCAGCAAAGGGTATACAGAAGTGAGCGAGAGGTTCTGTGGCAGATGGTCTCTGCGTCCGGAAAAATCGTGGTACGAATTCGGTGCGCCGGCGCAGCGGGCTGAATATCGCATTAAACAGGAAGATGAGCGGCTTGAAATTGCAATCGAGTGGAAATCGTCCGATGGACAGACTTTTACGATGACGAACTATTTCATTCCGGACGGACAGGAGTATCCGTATCACGATCCTTCGATTGCCGATACCGTCTCTGCAGTATTTGCGAATGAGCGAACGCTGGATACGACCTCGTTGAAGGGTGGGGAAGTTATTCTGCATGCACGTCGTGAACTTTTGGAAGATGGGCGGTCGATGATCATTACGCAAACCGGGAAAACGGCACAAGGTACTGCTTTTTCGAATATTTCCTTCTATGAAAAACAACCGGAATAACATTCTTTTCTCTAGCGAAAAAACCCGCATGAACGTCATCGTTCACGCGGGTTTCTTTATCATAACATTGTATGTTGAGATTACTAAACCGATCGGTTGTTGCTCTGCTCATCCTCAGCGCTGTTGAAGTTACATTCTTGAAGCGGGATAACCTTCGTTTTTTTCGCTCCTTTATATCCGAGCCACAGTATCAGGAAGAGCGGAAGGCCAATATAAGAGATAAGCACACCGTTCCAATCGATACTGTCACCCATGAACGCCGTGTAGTTTTGCCCCAGAATAACGATAATACAAAGTACAAATGCAAAAATCGGTCCGAACGGGAACCATTTGGCTCGGTACGGCAAATCACGCAAGTCATGGCCCTGGGCGATATATGCCTTACGGAAGCGATAATGGCTGACGGCAATGCCAAGCCAGGCGATAAAGCCAGACATGCCGGACGCATTTAATAGCCATGTATATACAACGCCATCGCCAAAGAAAGAGGCGAGAAAAGCAGCCATGCCGACAGCTGTTGTCGCAAGCAGCGCATATACCGGAACACCGCGGCGGTTTAGCTTGCCGAACACTTTTGGTGCTTTGCCTTCTTTCGCCAATACCCAGAGAATCCGGGTAGAGGCATACATGCCGGAGTTACCAGCAGACAGCACTGCCGTTAGGATAACAGCATTCATTACAGACGCTGCAAATGCCAGACCGGCTTTCTCGAATACAATTGTGAACGGGCTTTTGGCGATTGTTTCAATATCGCTGTTCACCAGGCTTGGATGCGTATACGGAAGCAGAAGTCCGAGAATAAAAATAGCCAATACATAAAACAGCAGAATGCGCCAGAATACCTGCCGAATGGCTTTCGGCACATTCTCTTTTGGATTGTCGCTCTCACCAGCCGCAACACCCAGAAGTTCCGTTCCCTGAAAGGAAAAACCAGCTGCCATGAAGATGCCGAGAATGGCCATAAATCCGCCATGGAACGGTGCGTCGCCTGCGGTGAAGTTCGTAAAACCAACCGCTTCGCCTCCCATAATGCCGAAAATCATTAATAAGCCAATGATGATAAAGATAATAACTGTTGCCACTTTAATAAGTGCGAACCAGTATTCCGATTCTCCATAGCTTTTGACAGAAAGATAATTTAACCCGAACATCAGCACAAGGAACAGAGCACTCCAAAGAAAAGAGGAGCTGTTCGGAAGCCAGAATTTCACCAGCAGCGTACCGGCTGCCAGTTCCGCTGCAATCGTAATCGCCCAGTTGTACCAGTAATTCCAGCCAAGCGCAAAGCCAAGCGCCGGATCAACGAAGCGGGATGCATACGTACTGAAAGAGCCGGATACCGGCATAAATGTTGCTAGTTCGCCAAGACTGGTCATGAGAAAGTAGACCATGATGCCGATTGCGATATATGCAACGAGTGCGCCGCCTGGACCAGCTGTATGAATGGCGCTGCCACTCGCAAGGAACAGTCCAGTTCCAATGGAGCCGCCGAGAGCAATCATGGTTAGATGACGCGCTTTCAGACCGCGTCGCAATTGTTCTTTTGGTGTACCGGAATTTGCTTGCGTGTGATCGGCAGTTGTTTGTTGTGGTACGGTATCTTGCACGTAGAAACACTCCTTCTATATAGATGACATGAATATGCATCGGAAGGGGGAGTGAGAATAAAAAATACCGCCCTGGGAAATAGCGGCGGTATCCTTAATCACCCGCATCATACCTTCCATGAAGATAGCACACCACGTTTGCCAGGATAGCAAACGTGACAGTTCCGTTCCTATTCGAAAACGGACCCAGCCTGCACGCCGAAGAATGCGCGAAGGCTTCGGCGGTGGTTCCTTTCCGGTGAATTCTCAGGCATTCTTCTTGCCTCCTGCACCGTACTTATAACGACCGCGACCTCTACCTCATCGTTGATGATGAGGATTGTGTATATTTAATTTGTAAACAACGTTTTTAGTATAGTAGAGATTATAAGATTAATCAATAGATTTTATTTTCTTATCAATCGATTCTCCTTTATATGGACAATTCCCCATGGAGCGTATGGCATGGCGGGCGAAAAAGCCCGAGCGAGTTTTTCTTTATGCTACATCTTTTTCTGTATGTGTATTCCATGTATGTCTGATTTTATCAAACACATTTCCTGCCAAAATACCAACAATAGCAGGTGTAATCCAGCCCAATCCCTCGTTGTACAGAGGCAGACCCGATAGGACACTAGACCATTTGCCAGCAAAGAATACAGTGTTTGCCGTATCGATCAGGCTAAACAGACCGACAAGCACAACTGTAATCGTATAAACGGTTGGGGCTGCCGCTATATACCGGTGGGCAAGGGCTAGGATAATCAAAATGATAGCTATTGGATAGAGAATACCAAGAACCGGTACAGACACTTTAAGAATTTGCGTAAGACCCAGGTTAGCGATGACCATGCTCCAAACGGTTAGGACAGTTGCCCATTCTTTGTATGAAAGCCAGGGCAGAGCTGTATTGAAAAACTGGCTGCATGAGATGACAAGCCCAATAGATACGCACAGACAGGCGAGCGTAAACAGCAAGCCGAGCAGGATGGTTCCTCCTGCACCGAAAAGATGGTTCATTAGAAGCGTCAGAATTTGCGCACCATTTTCCGTATCAGCGGCATGTGGAGTCACAGCACCGAGATAGCCGAGTGCGAGATAAATAAGTGACAGCAATAGGCCCGCACCTAGACCTGCATACATCATATAGATGGACAGAGACTTTTCCTCGTGAACCCCTTTGGCTTTCAACGTATTGGCGATAACGATGCCGAAAGCAAGTGCCGCAAGCGCATCCATTGTCAAATAGCCATCGAGAAATCCTTGAAAGGTTGGATTGGGTCCATAGTTGCCTTCTGGCGCTTGTAGTGTATTCATTGGTGTGAAGAGGCTTTTGATGAAAATAACGGCGATCATCGCAAGCAAAAATGGCGTCAATAGCTTGCTGAACCGATCGACCAGCTTAGATGGCGATAGGCTAAGCCAGAATACAACACCGAAAAAGGCAAGGGTATATATAGCCAATGCCAGAGGACTTCCCTTGAGGTCCGTAGATAGAAAAGGCAAGGCCCCCATCTCATATGCTAAGCTGCCTGCGCGCGGAATAGCCAGACCCGGTCCAATGGAGAGATAAATGAGAAACGGAAACAGAAATGCGAATGACGGATGTACACGTCCGGCCAAAGCCTGGAATCCACCCGCTTTAGCAACCGCCATAACGCCGAGAATGGGCAAGCCTGCGGCTGAGAGAATGAAACCGGCGAGCGAGAGCCACAGGTTGTTCCCGGCTGATTGTCCGAGAAACGGAGGGAAAATTAAGTTTCCGGCTCCGAAAAACATCGAAAACAGCATAATGCTTATCAGAATGATTTCTTTTTTTGTTAAATGATTCATATAGATGCTCCTTCTTCTCAACCCAGGTATGTCAAGTGAATCGAAATAAAGATAGTATGCAGGATGTGCTGCGAAAAGTTGCTACATCTTGACAATTATATTTGTTTTTGCATCAAGAAGTACGAAACGCATTGTACCAATTCTTCATCAAAAAAACTAGTTGATTTCTTATATTCGCAATAGTAGATGTAGTCAGCGATTTTGCTTTCCATATGTAAATCAGTAAAACAATGGCACATGCATTTTATGCAATTTAGCATGGATTATGCTGTTTTACATAAAAATAAGGATAGAATGCAAATTTATGTTAAGTTAGCTAACGTTAAAACAGTAGGGAATAAATAATTCGAATAGAATAAATAATATAAATTAATGTTTTGGTATGAATATTGCTTCTTTTTACAAATGAAAAGGGACACTACCAAAATCAGGGGGATTGCCATGTTGAAAGAAGCTAAAAAACACCCTCAGGAACAAGCAGGAATGAATCAAGGATTTACTCGGACACTAACACTGCTGCCGCTCGTTATACTCGGACTTGCATACATGGCTCCAATGACCGTGTTCTCGACGTTTGGAGTAGCTGCCCAGACGACGCATGGTGCGGTACCAGCCGCCTATGTGATGGCACTTATTGCGATGCTATTCACCGCATATAGCTATGGCAGAATGGTTAAAATCTATCCTTCAGCTGGTTCAGCGTATACATACACCCAGAAGACGATCAGTCCGCATCTGGGATTTGTGGTGGGCTGGTCGGTGTTAATGGATTATTTGTTTTTACCGATGATTAACTTTTTGCTGGCTGGTGCATTTTTGGCTGCTGCATTCCCGGTTATACCGGCCTGGGGATGGACGCTCCTGTTTATCATGGTGATTACAGGTGTCAACGTATTTGGGATTAGGCTGGCGGCCCGGGTGAATGCGGTTTTGATTTTGTTTCAGCTCCTCGTTACGATCATTTTCGTATCGCTGGCGATCCGGGGTCTGGAGAATGGCATGGGAATGGGCACTTTATTTTCTGCGCTTCCATTCTACAATCCCGATGTATCGTATTCGTTCGTATTGGCTGGTGCATCGATTCTTTGCCTATCGTTTCTCGGGTTCGATGCGGTGACGACGCTGTCCGAGGAAACCGTAGAACCGAAGAAAAACGTACCGAGGGCGATTTTTCTTATCGCGCTCATCGGCGGATTACTGTTCACGGTTGTTTCCTATATTACGCAGCTCGTATATCCGGACTTCAACTCATTTAAAGTAGTCGATTCCGCAGCCTTTGAGATTGCCGAATATATCGGGGGTTCCCTGTTTGCTTCCTTATTTCTTGCAGGCATGATTACTGCATGTGTAGCGTCTGGATTGTCATCGCAAGCGAGCGCTGCTCGTCTGCTGTTTGCAATGGGAAGGGAGAACGTATTGCCTTCCCGGGTGTTTAGCTATATTCATCCGCGTTTTCGTACCCCGTTGAATAACGTGCTGCTGATAGGCGTGTTTTCTCTTTCAGCGCTTGTGATGGATTTGGTGACAGCCGCTTCTTTCGTTAACTTTGGTGCCCTGGTTGCCTTTACATTTGTTAATGTATCGGTGATTTTTCATTATTACATTCGTGAACGGCGGCGCAGTCCTGGCGGTTCCGTGCTTTATTTGTTGTTGCCGCTCATCGGTGCAGGCTTCAACATGTGGCTTTGGAGTAATCTGGACAAGCATTCACTGACCCTCGGTGGTATCTGGGTTGCCGCAGGGATTGTATATTTACTATTTTTAACAAAAGGATTTCGTCAGCAGCCGCCACAGCTTCACTTTGATGAGGCAGAAGAGCGAACAGGAGGAGCAAATCAGAATATTTCATAACAGTAAAAAAAGCAATAAGGTCTGAGGAGGAGAGATGATATGAAACCAACTGGATTTATTTTTCATGAAGATTACGTGAAACATGATACAGGTACGCAGGTATACTCGTTTCCAGATGGAGGCACAATGAATGTTGGACTTGAGTTCGAGAATCATCACCGTGTCCGTTATATTAAAGAAATGCTAGAGAAAAGCGGTCTACTCCAGCAGATGCACTCGGTTATCCCTGAGCCTGCACGTGATGAAGATTTGCTTCGTGTACATACAGAACGCCATCTTGCACATATTCGTGATACAGCCGCAAAAGGCCTGCGTGTATTCGGACCGGAAGCGTATGGCTGCCCGGTATCGGAGGAGGTTGCGCGTTTGTCGGCAGGCGGCGCGATAAAGGCTGTAGATATCGCGATGGGTGAAGAATCAGGTCTGACACAGGCATATGCATTAATCCGTCCTCCGGGACACCATGCTTCTAGCGACCAGGCGATGGGATTTTGCTTATATAATAACGTGGCGGTGGCGGCGCGTTATGCGCAGGCCAAGTATGGGTTGAGCAGGGTAGCGATTATCGACTGGGATGTGCATCACGGCAATGGCACGCAGGATATTTTTTATGAGGATGACAGTGTTCTCTTTATTTCATTGCATGAAGCGCAAAATTTTCCGTCGGATACGGGCGATGTTACGGAGACGGGTGCAGGGAAAGGTGAAGGCTATACTGTGAATGTTCCATTGCCGTCCGCCACAGGAGAAGCGGGATATCGGCATGCATTCGAACAAGTCGTACTTCCTGTACTCGAAGAATATCGTCCAGAGCTGGTGCTTATCTCAGCCGGACAAGATCCGAATGGAATGGATCCGCTATCACGCATGATGGTCATGCGTCCCGGCTTCCGTTATATGGCACGAACGCTGCGCGAGCTGGCAGAGCGGGTGTGTGATGGGCGTGTCGTTGTATTGCAGGAGGGTGGCTATAGTCTTCCATATCTTCCAATTGCTACGCTTGGTGTAATCGAAGGGCTTATGGATTGTGAAGTTGATTTCCAAGATCCGCATTCAATTCCGGAGCGTCCGCTGATGGAAGAGGCCATACAGGCGGTGCAAAAGAGTCGGCACGCGCTTGCCCCGTATTGGAATCATTTGCACGATACACAGACTGCACATAAATAGAGATGTTTTGGTAAGCATACAATAAGAAAGTAGAGAGTCTGGAAGCTGACCGGAAAAATGGGGTCGGCTCCAGACTTTTTAATTTTTCTCAGTACTCTATATGGCCTTGTCTTTATATTTGGAGAAGGTGAGAAGGAGCCAAATGGACAGAGAAAAACCCGGAGCAGCCGTGGCGGCTGATTCCGGGTTTTGTGGTGTGTTACAATAGAAGACAAAAGCGAAAAATGCGTCTTTGCTTTTTATCCCGGTCTAAAGGGCAGTAGATCCCCAATTCACGTGCTTTATACGATAACTTGATTTCTCAATGTTTTCTTTAACTCTTTTTTTAGGCGCGGGTCTACGGTCTTAGCCTTCATAATGTGCTCGTACGCCCGATGCAGTGAATGCCAATAGCACGCATTATTGCGCTCCGGTTCCGTTTCGAGAAATTCGATATAGTGTTTGACCGTCTGATCGGTTAGCGGTTTTTTCAGCATCTCATCAGTGACGTAGACCATTCTTCTCTTTTGTTCATCTCTGTACGCAAAATACGAAAAGCCGACAATGATACTGAACATCAATACAATACATAAGAACTGCATCATCGTTTATTAAACCTCTTCTCTCGTTACTATACATTAGCTTTGTACTAGCCATGCCACATCATAGCAGAAATTATACATTTTTGCACGGGAAAGCTTATTTCTTAACAAAATCTTCAACATTATGATAAACAGGGAGGTGTTGGAAATCCATTATGTTTATACCTCAGTCTTATTTCACTCAAGCAGAAATCCATAAATGGGTGAAAAGCCAGAAGACTTCACCTCCTCAGGTTGCTGTGCGACTGCATGCATTGCTTGAGCGGTTTGAGTTGACCGGGGACCAAGTACGAGCCGCGCGATGCCGTGATCTGCTGCGCAAGGCAGAAGATACTGAATTCGTTATTGCATTCTGTGGTCATTTCTCGGCGGGAAAATCCACCATGATTAATGAGTTGATGGGTGATGACCTGCTGCCTACTAACCCTATCCCAACAAGCGCCAACGTCGTTAAAGTAAGAACCGGACCCGCACATGCATCTGTCACGTTTAAAGAAAAAGGAGAAACTGCGTTTCCGTATCCGTACGATAGCAAAGAAATTCAGGCATATTGTACAGACGGCGATCAGGTGGAGCGTGTGGAAATCACGCATCCGAACGACCAACTGCCATCAGGTGTTGCGATTCTTGATACACCGGGCATTGATTCGACGGAGGACGCACACCGCGTGGCAGCAGAATCGATGCTGCATACCGCGGATCTTGTGCTTTATATGACGGATTATAACCATGTACAGTCACGTTTAAATGGTGAATTTATTGAGACGCTGCAAAAGGAAATGAAGCCAGTATGGTTTCTGGTCAACCAGATTGACAAGCATGTGGCGTTTGAGGTGCAATTTACGGAGTATATGCGCAAAATCGTGGCGTCATTTACAGCGTTTGGGGTAGGAGAGGCGAATATTTTTTTTACAACAGTACGTGAGATGGATCATCCGCATAACGATGTACCACAATTGAAGGAACGCCTAGCTGAAGCGATTTCCGAAAAAGGGCGTCGTGTTACGGAAACGGTGCTGACAGCGGCATATTTGCTGGTGCGTGATCATCTGGAATGGCGAGAGGCGGTACGATGTAAGGAGATAAACGCTCATCTCACCGTCCTTGGTACGTATGATATGGCGGATGGCGCACGAATTGAACAGGAGCTGCTCGCCGCGCGAAAACAGGAGCAGGCGCTTGCCGAAGAGACAGAGCGGTTTGAACGTGAATTTCTTTCCCAACTGGATCGGCTGTTTAAGAATGCAAATCTCATGCCATATCATACGCGCGAGCTGGCACGCTCGTTCGTTGAATCGCAACAATTGAGCTTTCGCGTAGGACGTTTGTTTTCAGGGCGGCGTACGAAAGAAGAACAGGAGCGTCGCCTGGTTCGCTTCCATCGGGAGGTATGCGAGAATGCGGCCACATATCTCGATATTCATCTCAAGAAGATGATGCTTGAGCATCTGGAAGCATATGGCATCGAAAACGAGACGCTACGCCGGTCAATTTATGAGATGAAGGTACCGATTACACGGAATTTGCTGCTGAATGTGCTTAATAAAGGGGCTTTGTTTAGCACCGAATATGTCGTACGCTACGCTTCTTTTGTCGTGGAGGCCATACGGGAGCTATATTCCCGGGCGGCCAAAGAGAAAATGGAAGAGGCGCTAAGCGATTTGAAGGGAAACAGACAGAAAAAAGTCGATAAATTGGCCGCTCAGTGTGCAGAACTGGAGAAAAAACGTTTTGCATACCGAGCACTTACAGAAGCAGCAGCCGGACAGCAGCGTGCGTTAGAAGAAATGATGAATCTGTTGGGCGGCTCAGAAGTCGACTCGCAGTACTCACAACAAAGGGAGGAGAATAGCGAATCCTCGCGGGCATTCCAATCCTCAGAACAAGAAAAACGGAAGACACAGCCATCGATCCGAGTCAATATCGGACGTAAGCAGGCGAAGCGGCAGCCTTCCAGGGAAAAGAGCGAAGGAGATATTCGGGAACGGTCACAGCTTGCGGTGGAAGCGCTGGAACAAAGCGCGCACCTGTTGCAGGGGCTTCCCGGATTTCACGTCACGGTGCAGGATCTGCTGTCTCGTGCGCGGCGAATGCGCAAGAAGCAGTATACGATTGCACTGTTCGGGGCATTTAGCGCCGGTAAATCGTCGTTTGCTAATGCGCTATTAGGTGATAGTGTTCTTCCGGTCTCACCTCATCCGACAACAGCTGCAATTAATCATGTGCTGCCGCCGACTGAAGAACAGCCCCATGGTACGGTCCTTGTCCAATTTAAACGTGAGGAGCAGGTGTTAAGCGATGTAAATCAAGCGCTCGAAATCGCAGAATGTAAGGTGACTACGTTTGCTGAAATGGAAGCGCTGCTCGATGAGCATGAGCAGTTTGTGCGTGAACAAGAAGAAAGGAAAGCAGAGCAGGATCGTCAGGCAGAACAGGAGCAACAGGAACAACCAGAAGCAGACAAAAAGGAAGAAGAAAAGCGTGACCCGTTGGAACTTCTGGGGCGCGAGCAGTTGTTCTTTCTTGAAGCAGTGCGCACCGGCTTACACAGGATGAATGGCCGATTCGGCATGGAGCTGGCGGTTGGAATGGAGGAGCTGGCTCCTTTTGTTGCCGCAGAAGAGCAATCGTGTTTTGTGGAGCGTGTGTTGCTGTATTATGACGGACCCTTGACCCGGCAAGGTGTAATCCTTATCGACACGCCAGGCGCAGGCTCGATGAATGCGCGGCACACAGAAGTGGCGTTCAATCATATTAAGCATGCGGATGCTGTAGTGTTCGTTACGTATTACAACCACGCCTTTTCCCGTGCGGACCGTGAATTTCTCATTCAACTGGGGCGAGTTAAAGAGTACTTTGCAAAAGATAAAATGTTCTTTATCGTCAACGCCGCTGACCTCGCCGCTTCAGAAGAGGAAATCGATGACGTGCTTGAACATGTAGAACGCAACCTGCTGGCCTGCGGAATCCGCAAGGCTCGTCTCTATCCCGTGTCAAGTCAGATTGGAATGCTGGCAGCCCGGCATGAACGGCATCCGCTCTCGGGGGAAGAGGCCGCGCTATACTGCAAGCTGACCGGAACTGCAACCGATAACGGGCCGATGGCTGGAGCTGATGGCCGATTTTTTTCGGGAATTTCGCTGTTTGAAGATGATTTCCGTGCCTTTGTGGCAAGAGAGCTTGTAGATGCGGCAGCCGCGTCTGCCTTCGAAGATATCGGACGTGCGATGCGCATGCTGGATTCGTGGCGAACCGAGGCACATGTAAAGGAGGAAGCGAGAAGTCGGAAGCAGGCGCATGCCTGGAAGGCGCGAGAGGAAGCTAAAAACGTTGTATCCGCCTTTGATACAGACATTGAGCGTGGGTTGATGGAACAGGAAATCGAAGAGCTTGTGTATTATGTAAAGCAGCGGGTATTTTACCGGTACTTCGATGAATTTAAGCTGTTATTCAATGTGATGACCTTTATGGATGAGGCGGAAGAGATGCAGACGCTATTGCGCCGATATACGAACGAAATCATCCGGTTTGTAGCGTTCGATTTGGCACAGGAAATGCGGGCGACGTCACTTCGTATCGAGATGTTTTTAGGGCAAACGCTAGCGGGTATCCATCGTCGAGCAGAACGCGAATTACGAACGCTTGATAACGGTATAACGCTTGCCGTATATGAACCGCCCGAATTCTCGACGCCTTCGTTTGCTCCCGGGTTATATGAATCAAACGCCACCATGTTTGCAGATTTGCTGGCTCCGCACAAAAACCGTACAACATTTTTTACTGAAGAAGGCAACCTGCAATTGCGCGATGAACTGGAGGCGAGATTAAGGGGACCGGTCAGTGAATATGTATCTGCCTGTGAACAGGTGTTGAAAGAAGTGTATCTGCCAGCTTTTGAGCAGGAGATAGAGCGTTTACGTATAGAGTGGAGCAAACAAGTAAGTGAATATTTTGATGGGAAGCTGGCCGCGCTGACTGCGTCTGGGGATATAAAAGCATTGGATAAGGTGTATAAATCGTTGCTTAATCTATATCATACGAGAGAGAGTAAAAATATATAAGCACTGTACAAAAAATGTATAATCTTATATACTAAAATTGTATAAGCATGTCCCCTTTTTAGCCATTCTATCGTGGTAGTTAGTGTGGCTTATTCCGCCCCTGGAAATGGGGCTTTTTTTGTTGGACTAAGAAAGCAACATATACAGATATGTTGATCGAAAGAATGGGAAAAAGCATGGTATAAATCCGTCATACTTGCTGCGTGCAACGAAGGAGAAAGAATTGCGCAAACACTCCGTTCATTACAAGAAAATAATTATGTAAACTTTGAGGCGGTTGCAGTCATTAATCGTTCCAAGGATAAAACAGATAAAATGATTCGTTAAAAGAATGAAAAAATCGAAATAATCCCTACTTTTTCAAGATGGAATGGGAAAAAAGTGGGGCTTTTCTTTGTTAATAAAGGAAATACTTGCTAGTGAAACTTTTCTGAATATAATTAAAATTAACTTCTCTGTATGATACATACGAAGATGAGCATACCATACATAGTTTGATTTTTTTGGAAAAGAGGAATGAGGCATGAAGCGAAAAGTGATTACTACGATGACTGCGGCTACACTGGCGGCATCCGCCCTGAACATTTCGTTTATTCCATTACACTCACATGCAGTTTATGCGGCAGAGGCGACCAAAGGAATGCAGGTTCCGGAGTATAGGTCACGAGTGGACATCCCGGCACAATATAAGTGGAGGCTGGAGGATATTTATGCGAACAGGGCAGCGTGGGAAGCGGACGTCAAAAAGCTGACACAGATGGCCGATGCGTTTTCAAAGCATCAGGGGAAAATCGGACAATCCGCTGGAACGCTTCTGCAATCGTTGAACGATTTAAGCGATTTGATGCGGCTGCGCGACAAGGTGCATGTGTATGCTTCTATGGGATTCGATGTGAATTCATCCAACTCACAGTTGCAGGAAATAATGGATAAGGCTGAAAAATCAAGTGCGCTGACCGCCGAGAAAACGTCCTGGTTTACGCCGGAAGTGCTGGCCATTCCGCAGGATAAAATGAAGAATTATTTGGCAGTGAAAGAACTCGCCCCATATAAAACGTTTCTCGAAGACCTGGAGCGAACCAAGCCGCATACGCTTACGAAAGAATTGGAAGAG
The DNA here is from genome assembly GCF_001274715.1 of Aneurinibacillus migulanus. Taxonomy (GTDB): domain Bacteria; phylum Bacillota; class Bacilli; order Aneurinibacillales; family Aneurinibacillaceae; genus Aneurinibacillus; species Aneurinibacillus migulanus. The sequence goes on from NZ_LGUG01000004.1 coordinate 2,427,095, forward strand.
CTGCTGGCTCAGTTCTCGCCTCTGGATCAAAACCCGGAAAGCACCTATTCGATGCTTAGCAAAGATGTAAAATTTCCGAAAATTAAAGACGAAACAGGCAAAGAGGTACAACTCACACGCGCTAATTTCGTTTCATATATGGAAAATAAAAATCGTAGTGTACGCAAAGCGGCTTTTGAAGCGTATTATAAGACGCTGGAAGGCTTCCAGGATACATTCGCCCAAACGCTTGCAGGTAAAGTAAAATCAAATAATACATATGCCAAAGCCCGCAAATACCCGAATGCGCTTGAGGCAAGCCTGACTCCCAATCATATTCCATCGAAAGTATATGATGAGCTAATCGATAGCGTTAACAAAGGCTTGCCGCAGCTTCATCGCTACATGGAATTGAAGAAGAAGATGCTTGGCTTAAAAGAGCTGCATATGTATGACATCTATACGCCGAATACGGAAGCGAATCAAGCCTATATTCCATATGAAGAAGCGAAGAACATGGTACTCGAAGGCTTGAAGCCGATGGGAGACGACTATGGCAAGGCGCTCGGAGAGGCGTTCAAAAATGGTTGGGTCGATGTATATGCCACTGACGATAAGCGTTCAGGTGCATATCAATCCGGCGCGTATGATACACATCCGTACGTATTGCTAAACTACCAGGGCACCCATAACGATGTATTTACAATTGCGCATGAACTTGGTCACGCGATGCATACGTATTACACGAATAAAACGCAACCGTATATGACGTCCAACTATCCGATTTTTACAGCGGAAGTGGCCTCTACTCTAAACGAAGCCCTGTTGTTCGATAGCTTGTACGCTAAAGCCAAGACGAAGCAGGAGAAGATGTATTTATTGAACCAACGTCTGGAAAATTTCCGGACCACGCTGTTCCGTCAGACGCAATTCGCCGAATTTGAGAAGCTAATCCATGAAAAGGAGCAGGCAGGCGAGTCTCTGAACGCGGAGGCGCTGAAAAAGATGTATTTTGATATTAATAAAAAATACTATGGTCCATCGGTGGTTGATGATCAAGAAATTGCAATGGAATGGGCACGTATTCCGCATTTTTATTACAACTTTTACGTGTACCAATATGCGACCAGCTTCGCGGCATCCACAGCATTGGCTAAGCAGGTGCAAAAAGAGGGCCGTCCCGCGGTAGATCGCATCCGCGAGAAATTCCTGTCCGCAGGCAATTCTGCAGCTCCGATTGACGTATTGAAAGCGGCAGGTGTCGACGTATCAACATCTAAACCAATTGATGATGCGATGAATGTGTTCGCTGAAACACTGGATGAGCTAGAGAGGCTCGTCAATCAAAAATAAGTGAATAGCACACCTGTTGATTATCCATAAATTGGAAGGAAGAAGATGCACGCATCGGCGTGCTTCCTCGTCTTTTTCTCTTCTTTATTTTGGCTTTTTTTGGCCTATAATAGAATAGGACAGAAGAAGAAAGGATGAGAAACGTGAAAAATATTGCGGCTATTCTCGTACTCCTGGCGCTAATTGGCGGCGTACTGTACGGTACGTTGTCCGGCAGCAAAGAAGCCGACGGGACGCAGCCTCCTTCGACTTCCGCCACTTCTACCAGTATGAACGGGCAAGCGCTACCGAATTCCGGTGAAAAAACGACGACTCCTCAGGTGGAAATAGGCGTGAAAGAAGGAAATAAGGCACCGGATTTCTCGCTTGAAACGCTGGACGGCAAAACGATGCGCTTATCCGATTTGCGGGGCAAGACGGTCATCATGAATATATGGGCAACCTGGTGCCCGCCCTGTCGCAAAGAGATTCCAGACATGGTAGCATTCTATGAAAAAGCACAAAAAGAGAATATCGAAATTCTTGCGGTAAATTTGACCGAAACAGAGAGCAGTATCCCAAATGTGAAACGGTTTGTCGAAGGGATGAAGATGAATTTTCCAATTCTGCTCGATAAAAAATCGAATGTAGCCCATCAATATGAGACAACGATTATTCCGAGCAGTTTTGTCATCGATAGTAACGGAATCATCCGTAAGGTAGTACTTGGGCCGATGACAAAAGAAAAGATGCAAGAAGTTGTTAAAAGTGCTAAATAGCATATCTGATGAAAGAAGAAAGAGGCAGCGAAGGCAGACGCATTCGCTGTCTTTTCGCATTTTGAATGAAGTATGGCAGTTGGGTTTTGAAAGTAATTTTTAGTTTGACTTTTCAGTTTACTTCGTCTATATTTTTGTTAACTATCGGTAGTTAGTATAACGTTGAAGAGGTTGATAGAACAGAAAAATAATATAAAGAAGTTCTGCAATAGTAAGTATCGTCTGTCCGTGTTCGTCTGTTTTTTTATTCTGGGAAGCGGTTACACGAAGGAGGTTTTTTTCATATGAATGCATCTCCCACGCTTAAACGTTCACTCACACTCAAGCATGTCATATTATTTGGGCTTTCCTTTATGGCCCCTGTAACCGTTTTCGCTACATACGGTGTGGCAATCGAAAAAACGAATGGCATGATTCCCACCGCTTATGCGATTGCCTTGTTTGTTATGTTGTTGACGGCGTACAGTTACGGAAAGCTTGTACAGGAATACCCAACAGCCGGCTCGTCTTATACGTTTACTCAAAAGGCTATAAATCCTCATATTGGGTTTCTCGTCGGTTGGGCGATTCTGCTTGATTACTTATTCAGCCCGATGATAAGCGCGTTGCTGGTGGGCGTTTTTGCCTCTTCCTATTTTCCAGCGATTCCTATGCCTGTGTGGATTGTATTGTTTATTACCGTAGTGACGGTCGTAAATATTATCGGAATTAAATTTGCGGCCAATTTTAATACATATATGGTAATTTTTCAGATTCTGTTTATCGTTTTGTTTTGCCTATTATCGGCAAAAGGCTTGATGGAAGGAAAAGGTACAGGTGAGCTTTTTTCTATGCTACCTTTTTTTAGCCCAGATGTTCAGCTATCTGCACTGCTAGGAGTTGTACCGCTTTTGTGTTTCACTTTTTTAGGATTCGATGCGGTAGCCACTCTATCAGAAGAAACGAACCAACCAAAAACGACGTTGCCGAAGGCGATTTTTCTGGTTCCCCTGATTGGTGGAGTTCTGTACATTCTCGTAACCTATCTTGCCCAGACTGTTTTTCCGAATATTGCATCATTCAAAGACCCGGAATCGGCAGCCATGGATATATTGTTTTACGTTGGTGGTAATTTTTTAACGACGTTTTTTCTTGCGGTGACATTGACGGCGGGCTTTGCCTCGGCGGTAGCATCTGGAGGAAGCGCAGCGAGAATCTTATACGCTATGGGGAGGGAGCATATTCTACCGAATAAAATTTTCGGTTATATCTCTCCCAGGTTCCATACGCCGGTCTATAACATCCTAATTATTTCTGCCATTGCGCTTTCCTCTATGTTTTTAGATATTGTCACAGCAACGTCGTTTATTAATTTCGGGGCGTTATTTGCCTTTGTGTTTGTCAATCTCTCCGTGATTGCGCACTATTTTATTAGAAAGAAAAAGCGTTCTGGAAGGTATGTCATCGCTTATCTGATGATTCCTCTGGTGGGAGCCTTGATTACGTTCCTGTTTTTGATCAAGCTTGATGTCCATTCTCTTATTCTGGGTGGCTCCTGGTTGACACTGGGCTTTATATATCTTTTGTATCTTACGAAGCTATTTACCCAACGACCACCTGAAATGGATTTTGAAGATTCCGATCCTATTCTTTCTGAATCGGACGCTTCATAAAAAACGATACATAACGAAGGAGAGAAAAAAATGAACATTGAAAAACAAGCAGACATTGTCCTTTCAAGTCAAGCTGTATTTACAGGTTTAGAAGATGAGCCGCGTCCTGCCGCTATTGCTATTACAGATAACAAAATTATTGCGATAGGCTCAGAGGAGGAAATCGAACCGTTTATCGGAGAACAGACAAAAGTGTACAAGTATGATGATGAGTTGATTATGCCCGGATTTCATGATTTTCATCTGCACGTTATGATGGGCAGTCTTTCCTTGGAAAGTGTGAATCTCTTTACTGCACGCTCAGAAGAGGAAGCCGTAAATATGGTTCAGGAGTATGGACAGGCGCATCCAGAGGAACCATGGATTATTGGATTTATGTGGGATTCAAGCTATTGGGATGATCAAGAACTTCCGCATCGTTCTTCCCTGGATCGGGTATTTCCGGACCGACCGGTATTACTGTTTCACGCAGAAGGACACTATGCCTGGGTGAACAGTAAAGCACTGGAGATAGCCGGCATTGATCGGGATACAGAGAATCCACCATACGGTACTATCGAAAAAGATGAGATGGGAGAGCCGACCGGGATTGTAATTGAGAGAGCGATAGAGCCGATTACAAGATACGCATTTGATTTATCCCAAGCCAGGAAGACGGAGTTATTTCAGGGATTTCTGGCAGAAGCGGCCCGTTTTGGTGTCACATCAGTAAATGATTTATTCGGCACGCAAATGAACAGCAGACTGGATGATTTTCCATTGCTCCAAAAATTCGAAGAGCAGGGGAAGCTGACGGTTCGCATCCATCTGTTTCCCGTACTTGACGGCGATTTGAAGCGAGCCGAGCAACTGCGTAAGACGTATGCATCAGACAAGCTAAGAGTGTCGGGACTGAAACAATTTATTGATGGGGTCATTACTAGTCGTACCGCTTATCTTCTGGGATCATATGCCGATATGCCAGGGGTAGAAGGTCATGCTGAATTTTCTTTAGATACGCTCACGGAGTGGGTCGTTGAGGCGGACAAAGCGGGCTTTAGTGTACGTTTTCATGCGATTGGAGAAGGTGCTATCCGTATGGCGCTCGATACGTTCGAAGAGGCGCGGAAGCAGAACGGGGTAAGAGATTCTAGACATTCCGTGGAGCATGTAGAAGTCATACATCCTACTGACATCCCACGTTTCAAGCAATTAGGGGTTATCGCATCCATGCAGCCCGATCATTTCGCCCTGTCAGAGAGAAACGTCTATACTGAGCGGATTGGTATGGAGAGGGAAAAGTATGTATTCGCTATTCGGACATTGAAAGATGCCGGTGCAAAGCTAGCCTTCGGGACCGATTTTCCGATCGATTCCTTGAACCCTATGCGACAGCTATACCGGGCCATAACGAGAGTGGACAGCGGCGGTGTAGATGTATGGAATCCGGCAGAACGTATTACATTAGCGGAGGCGATCCGCGCCTACACGTCCGGTTCGGCCTTTGGTACATTCAGGGAGCATGAACTGGGTACACTGGAAGTGGGTAAGCTTGCCGACATTGCAGTACTGGATCGTAATTTGTTTGATGTATCAGCCGAGGAAATTCTTGATGCGCAAGCAAACCTGACAATCGTGGACGGAAGCGTGGTATTTGAGAAAAAAACAGGTGCACTCAAGGCATAAAAAATAAAGGCTAAGCACAAGATACACGTGATTCTTTGCATATTGTTGATGGAAGAAGACTCTGCCAGTTTATGGGCAGAGTCTTCTTGTCATCCGGTACTCCTTGTTTTGGACAAGCAATCGTTGACTGCTTATAATTGTAAATAATAATTATGAACAAGGTAGGTATGAAATGACCAGAGACAATATTAAAGCTGCTGCGTTAATTCTCTTTGCAAGGAATGGGTATGAAGGAACGTATTTATCCGAAATTGCCAATCAAGTCGGCATTAGAAAACCTTCCATTTACAATCATTTCTCCAGTAAGGAGGAACTGTTCTTATCTGTTTTTGAAGATGTGATGTGGGCACATGTCAAGCAAATCGAAACTTTGGTAGAGAAGATTAAAGACGCTTCCGTGGAAGATAAGCTTTATCAAATTTTTAATGATACATTTCAGATGTATATAGAAGAGGAAGAAGTGACCGCTTTCTACAAAAGGGCAGTGATTTATCCTCCTGAACATTTAAAAGAGTTTATTCGCGAGAAAATCTTTGTTTCAGAAGAAGCACTATCCTGTATTCTTCGTGATATCTTTGCGGAAGGGATAAAAAATAACATTATCAGAGAAGAAAAAATGGAAGTGTTATTAGCTTCTTATTATTGTCTCATCGACGGAATGTTTATGCAATTGTCTTTTTATGGGGAAGATACAATAAAGCCGAGGGTCAAAAGTGTATGGCAGAACTATTGGCGGGGAATTGAAAACGTGTCGTACAAAAGCCAAAAAGTACACTAAATAATCAGGAAGAGGCGTGCCCGAGAAGCACGCTTTTTTCGATCCTGCATTTTGAAGGTTACTATCAAAAAGATAGTAAGTGGAGGAAAAAGCTGTTATGCTTGAATGGAAAAGAGAGAAAGGGTGAGTGGAGTGTGGATATTCTATCTGTTGCTGCTCTGCACAAGCATGCTATGGGCGGGCAACTTTGTCGCGGGGAAGTTTCTTGTTGGGCACGCTTCTCCGATGGTGTTGACCGATATGCGCTGGGTGGCGGCGATCGTGTGCCTTCTTCCCATTGTATGGTGGAAGGATAAGAAGCTATTGCCGCCCAAAAAGGCAATATGGCCATTGTTCTTAATGGGATTGACTGGTGTCGTTTTGTTTAACCTATTTATGTTTTTAGCGCTTGAACGTACGTCGGCAGACAATGTCGGACTGCTTTCTGCGCTTAATCCGGTGGCGATTGCCATCGTTTCATTTTTTTTGCTACGAGAGCGTATGACGCGTCGCCAGGTCTTTGGCATGATTGTATCGTTATTTGGTGTTATTGTAGTGATTTCGCACGGGGACCCGGTTCGTCTGCTTCGTCTGCATCTGAATGTTGGTGACCTGTATATGTTATGCGCAGTCGCCGTTTGGGGATTATATTCCGTGACCGGTCGGTGGGCGATGAAAAGTGTATCTCCGTATATGTCGACATTATGGAGCGGTATTTTCGGCGTGCTCACGTTGCTGCCGTTCACGGTGACTTCGATGAAAATAACAGAACCGAGCCCGTCATTCTGGCTCGCAACAATATATGTCAGCGTGGGAGCAACCGTGCTTGCGATGTTGTTCTGGAATATAGGCGTACAGCGTGTGGGAGGAACGAAGTCGGGCGTCTTTTTGAACTTTAATCCGATTTTCACTGCGCTGCTATCGTTCTGGTTGCTTGGTGAGGCGATGACAGGAGTGCAGCTCTCCGGAACAATACTTGTGATTTGTGGCGTATATTTGTTTACGGCTATACCACGCCGTAAGAAGATGAATGTCGTAACAAACATGTAGAGGAGGGTATATATGGGTGCAATTTCATCTAAGCTCGTACAGCAACAATCAGGTGAAAAGTCGTTTACTAAGCTAAAGAAAAGATTTGTCTATACGATAGGCGGTTCACACCTATTGAATGACATGATGACAGTAGGGATTGTTCCTGCGCTGTTACCGTTATATAAGCAGGCGTTCAATTTGAATTATACACAAACAGGACTTATCGTTCTCATTTCATATTTAACTTCATCTGTAATGCAGCCTTTATTCGGGTATTTAACCGATAAAAAACCGAAACCATGGGCTCTGCCTCTAGGTGTACTCCTGACCGGACTCGGGTTGTCCATTACCGGTTATGTTACGAATTATTATTTTCTGCTTCTGGCGGTGGCTATCTCTGGATTAGGGTCAGGAATTTTTCACCCTGAATCGAATCGGTGCGTGTTTTTAGCCTCTGGTAATGAGAGGGGAAAGGCGCAAGCGATTTATCAGGTCGGTGGTAACTCCGGGCAAGCATTGGGAGCATTGTTAATTCCGCTGTTTCTTTTGTCATCCGGATTAAAAAGCATGTGGGTATTTTTTCTGTTAGGTATATTGTCATTCGTTATGACGATATGGATGATTCCTTGGTATAAAGAGCAATTAAGCAACAGTATGAAGCTGAAAAAGAAACTTCAGGGTAAAAGCTATCCAATTGCTATGCTGCTCCTCCTCATTGTCGTTATTTTGCGTTCATGGGTACAGATTGGCGTAGCTGGATTTTTACCGTTCTATGGTCAGGAAAAAGGTATCTCGTTGCATCAGGCGGAAATTTACGTATTCCTATTTCTCGGTGCAGGTGCGATCGGAACGTACATTGGCGGACAAATCTCGGATCGACTTTCAAGAAAATCCATCCTTTTATGGTCATTGGTTGCCTCGATTCCATTCTCAATCATAATGCCGATGGTAGATGGGATTATGCTCCCTATCATTTTGTTTATATTTGGTTTTACAATCCTGTCTTCCTTTGCCGTAGGCGTAGTATATGCTCAGATGTTAATGCCGAACAAAATCTCGATGGTATCGGGCTTAATGATTGGGTTTGGTGTAGGAGCGGGAGGGATTGGAGCAACGTTTATGGGAGCTATTTCCGACCATTATGGCGTAGATGTTGTTATGCATTTATTTAGTATTTTTATAGTGGTGGCTGTACTGTTTACGTTATGCATTCCGAGTGATAGAAAGCTATAGAGGTTGGTGGAAATAAGCGCAGAGCCGTTCAGTAATAACGGGATTTCCCCGTAAGCTGAACGGCTCTTTAGGATAAAACATGAATACTTATGCTAAAAGAAAAGAAAAAATAATGCGCAGGGCAAAATACAACAAAACGATTCCTAAAAGACGATCAAACCAAACCCGGTACTTTCCATAGAACGCCCTGAATTTCGCAGAGGAGATAAGGAGCGAGAGTGCGGTAAACCAGAGAGCTACAGCGACCACGATTTCAGCACCGTATATCCAGCGTACCGCCGAGGAGGTATCAGGAGTTAAAAACTGCGAAAATACGCTTAGGAAAAACAATGCTGCTTTTGGATTCAGGACGTTGCACAAAAAGCCGTCCCGGAACCCGTGCAGCGTTTTTTTTCGTCCGACTGCTTTCTCGACCGCTACATCCTCTCCATCAGCTGAAGCCGTCAGCGCACCATATCCAAGCCAGATAAGGTATAATGCACCCATGAGTTGCACCGCATAAAACAGGCCGGGGTGTTGTTGTAGCAGGAAAGCGAAGCCGAAAACCGTATAGGCGATATGTATAATGAGAGCGGATGCGATTCCAAGAGCAGTGGCCGCACCGACTCGTGCTCCAAAGCTAAGACTGTTCTTCATGACTACGAAAAAATCGGGTCCCGGGGAGATACTCGCTAGGATACCGACAAGAAAGACTTCTACAAACATCGTTTCACCCTTTTCCTTGTAGAGCTATTTGACGCCCCAATCGTATGATTGCTTATTGATTTTTAACAAGATGGAGGAGTCTGTTTCTATGATGCCTTCGATCCGGCTTAATTCCTTAGTAAGAATCCGATAAAAATCCTCCGCAGAAAATGTAAGGATTTCGATAAATAAGTCAAAAGATCCGGTGGAAACAGCAACAAATCTAATCTCAGGAATTTGCACCAGCTGTTCAATGATACGCTCCAACTTATTCATTTCTACTTTCAACCCGAGCATAGCTACAGTAGACATTCCGGTTTTGAAAGGATCGACCACACCGACGACTTTGAGAATGTCGTGTTCCATCAATCTCTGTACCCTGTTACGTACCGTACCAACGGTAACACTAAGCTCCTCGGCAATTTCCGTATAAGACTTGCGCCCATCCTTTTGCAGGAAACGTATAATGGCCTTATCGATTTCGTCTAATGATATACTGTTACGTTCCATATGTCCCCTCCTTTTTTTGATTGTAAATTGCATAAAATATAAAATCAATAGATTTAAAATGAAAAATTTATATTTTATAAAGGTATTTTATATAAAAAATTAAAATGATGATGCTGGGAAAGAATGCGTATATAAAAAAGACGCAGCCGACGAGGCTACGTCCTATACGATTAACGCGAGAATGAATGTGGTGTAAGCAGGGATGTGCGCGAAGACAATAATAGTAAAATAATAGTGCTGTTAATTAAAATCTCTGGTACAAGGTATGATACGTTATATAGGAAGGAGTACCAGGCGACCGGCATTCCTTCTGGAGCAAAGCTGCCGAACCAGATGACACCAGAACCAAAATGGCAAAGGAATTGGAGCGAAGCCGCGAGCGTAATGCCGAGCACAGCCCGTGTCATAGTAGCCATTTTACTGGCACCACCTGAAGCGGCGAACAGACCAGATAAGCCAATGACCGCATAAGGCAGCGGATAGTCAAGCAACACTTGGACAGGATGGACAATATAACCTCCGATCATTAACTTCAGTAGTCCTACGATAAGTCCGGCGGTGAGCCCAGCTTTGACTCCACGGCGGAATGAAAGCAATACAATCGGAATCATGACAAGTGAAATAGATCCGCCCTGCGCCCAGAAGCCGCCGAACTGTATGAAGCTCAGCGCATAGGCGAGTGTAGCCATGATCGCCGTCTCTAGCATGATAAGTAATCTTTCGTTTCTCATTATTTTCCCCCCTTGCTAATCCATAATTTTGCACAAAAATGGCACTTCCCGCAAAAGAGAAGTGCCTACGCACAAGTGCTCGAACTTCCCTACGCTGGCATAACCCAGATCAGGTACAGGGGTTTTGAGTGCGGGTACTCAATCTCAGCTGCACAGCGGCACCCCCAGTTCGAAGCAGTATGAAAGATGTATGTAATAGATTGGGTTCATTTTAGCATATTCTTTGCTTATGGCAAAGCGAAAAACGTGAATTCGCAGACAAACTGATGTGCATCGTTTCTTGCTGTTTTATTATGGATAAATTAAAATTATGTTATTTTACTTGTCAGAAATTCTTTAGTATGGTATAACTTCATCTGTCTACCAAGCTAAAGGAGGAAGCAGAGTTGTTTAACGCAGTTGTTGTGTCTGTGCTTGTTATCGTGGTTCTTTCATTGCTGCGGATTAACGTTATTTTCGCGTTAATTGCAGCAGCGGTAACGGCCGGGCTTATCGCGGGCCTGCCGCTTACAGAGACGGTATCCACGATGATTGAAGGAATGAGTGGGCAGATGGAAACCGCACTCAGCTATGTACTGTTGGGGATGTTTGCTGTCATGATTGCCCGTTCCAATATTACAGCTATTCTAGTGAAAAACTTGATTCGTGTGCTTGGAGGCAAGCGGAGTATCCTGCTTGTGACAATCGCATTTGTGGCGTCGCTGTCGCAAAACGCAATCCCGGTGCATATCGCATTCATACCGATTTTAATTCCACCGTTGCTTGGTTTGTTTAACCGGATGAAAATTGACCGTCGAGCGGTCGCGTCCGCACTGACATTCGGCCTGCAGGCGCCGTATATTATGATTCCTGCAGGTTTTGGACTTATCTATCATGGGATCGTAGCTAGGGAAATGGCGAAAAATGGGATGCCTGTTGATGTATCGCTGTTTCCGAAAGCGATGCTCATTCCTGGGATTGGCATGGTGCTGGGACTGTTTGTCGCACTTTTTATTACGTATCGTAAAGGAAGAAAGTATATAAATAAAGAAGATATGTTTGCGTCTTCAAGTAAAGAAGAAGAGAATGTTTCATTTACCAGCAGACATATGCTCACGCTGGTGGCGATTGCTTCCGCGCTTGGTGTACAGCTATGGACGGAGTCCTTAGTTATCGGTACGCTGACAGGGATCCTTCTGATGTTCGCCTTTCGGGTCGTCCGCTGGAAGGATGGAGACGATGTTGTGCAACGCGGGGTAGCGATGATGGGATTCATCGCCTTTGTCATGCTGCTCGCCTCAGGTTATGCATCCGTGCTGCAAGAAACCGGAGCGGTGAAAGAGCTCGTATCTGCTAGTGGTGACATGCTGAAAAGCAATCAATTGCTCGCAGCGGCGATGATGCTGCTGGTCGGGCTCCTCATCACAATGGGGATTGGGTCTTCATTCGGTACAGTGCCGATCATTGCCGCTATTTATGTACCGCTTTGTTCAGAGTTAGGTTTCTCGGTACTGGCTACCGCCGCACTTGTTGGAACAGCGGGTGCGCTTGGCGATGCGGGTTCCCCGGCTTCCGATAGCACGCTTGGTCCTACGTCCGGACTTAACGCTGACGGCCAGCACCACCATATTTGGGACACATGTGTGCCTACGTTTTTGCACTATAACATTCCGTTGTTCGTATTCGGCTTGATTGCCGCCATGATACTATAAAAAAACGTCGGTCTTTCGCTTGGGCGAAAGCCGACGTTTTTTATTGGTAATAGGGAAACCCCGAAATGGGAAGAAAGCAAACATGAAGGAAAATTAGTTTCCACTATGTATATGTTGCTTAATTTATTCCCATCCTAAAATTATACTTCTATCTGGTAAGGAGAATCTCATGGAATACAAAAGCCAAAGGGTAGACTCTTTAGTTATAGGGATTGACGTCGGCTCAACGACCGTCAAAGCAACCGTGGTGAATCCAGGCAGCAAAGAAATTCTTTGGTCAGACTATCAGCGTCATAACACAAAGCAGGCGGAAAAGGTCTTAGAATTCTTAATCATTATTGGAAATGAATTTCCACACATCAAACAAGAGAACATTCGTGTATTTATAACAGGCTCCGGCAGTGGTCCTATTGCTGAACACATTGGAGCGAAGTTCGTTCAAGAAGTAAATGCCGTCACGATGGCGGTGGAACAACTTCATCCTGATGTAGGAAGTGTAGTCGAACTCGGAGGACAGGATGCTAAAATCATTATTTTTAAGGAAAACGAAGAAACGGGGAATAAGCAAGCGTTAACCTCTATGAATGACAAATGCGCATCCGGCACCGGCGCTACGATTGATAAGTGCATGATTAAAGTAGGAATGCCCATGGAGGAAGTGGGCAACCTGCACTTTGATGATACGAAATTGCACCATGTGGCCGCCAAGTGCGGTGTATTTGCCGAAACGGATATTGTCAATCTCGTGAAAAGCGGCATTCCCTCCACTGAAATTATGTGCTCTCTAGCAGATGCCATTGTCATGCAGAACCTGTCCGTTCTGACGCGTGGAAATACGCTGCGGCATCGTGTTCTTTTGCTGGGTGGTCCGAATACATATTTGCCTTTTCTGCAAGAATGCTGGCGAAAGCGGATCCCTGAGACGTGGGAGGAGCGAGGGTATGATTACCCGAAAGATGTTCCCATTGATGAACTGATTTTTGTGCCTGAAAATTCGCAGTACTATGCCGCTTATGGTGCTGTCATGTATGGAATGCATGAGCCGGTTGGTGTAGGCAGTTACACAGGGCTTGAAAGTCTAAAGGAATTTATTGCTCATGGCCGGAAGGCAAAGCTCGGAGAAAATGCCGGACCGCCTCTGGTAAACAGCGAAAAGGAATTGGAAGCGTTTCGTCAGAACTATCGTATTCCTCGTTTTACACCGACTACATTCGTACCGGGACAGAAGGTAAGGGCGGTCATCGGCCTTGATGGTGGCTCGACTTCTTCGAAAGCTGTTTTGGTTGATGAAAGCGGAAACATTTTGCTTAAGGAATACCAGCTTTCTAAGGGGAATCCGCTCGAAGATACGAAAGAAATGTTAAAGCGGATTCAAGATAAGGTGACAGGTCAAGGAGCAGAATTGGAAGTTATCGGCTTTGGCGCTACGGGCTATGCGGCGGACGTTCTGGAGAAAACGTTAAAGGCGGATGTCAATATTGTAGAGACCGTTGCTCATATGATGAGTGCCGTTCACCAATTCGGCGATATTGATGTCATCTGTGATATCGGCGGCCAGGACATCAAGGTCCTCTTTCTCAAAAACGGCGATATCCGCAACTTCAGGCTGTCCAATCAATGTTCCGCTGGAAACGGGATGTTACTGCAAGCCATGGCGGATCAGTTCGGCATTCCGGTTCAGGAGTACGCGGATACAGCCTTTAGCGCCCCGCTTTCTCCTAAATTCTCATACGGCTGCGCCGTATTTCTGGATGCGGATCGGGTGAACTTTCAGAAGGAGGGATATTCGAAAGAGGAATTGTTGGCTGGCTTGGCCCTCGTATTGCCGAAGAATATATGGCAGTATGTGGTGCAGATTCCACGTATGGCAGAACTGGGGCGCAAATTTGTCTTACAGGGAGGAACGCAATACAACTTGGCTGCCGTCAAGGCTCAGGTCGATTATATTAAGGAGCGGGTTCCTGACGCAGAAGTATATGTTCATCCCCATCCAGGAGAAGCAGGAGCAATTGGAGCGGCGATGGAAACGTTGCGTGTTGTAAAGCGTCGGGGGTATTCTACATTTTTAGGACTGGATGCGGCCATTAACCTGTATTATATGACCCGCAATGATGAGTCTACCCGATGCACATTCTGCCCTAACAATTGCAGCCGTACCTTCATCGACTCTCAAACACCGGACGGAAGTATGGCCCGCTATATCTCTGGCTTTAGCTGTGAAAAGGGAACAGTGGAAGACAAGGAAGCTGTGATCAAGCTGACAAGGGAGAGGCAGGAACTCAAGAAACATTATCCGAACCTGGTGGAATACGAGGCGCGTCGCATGTTCCAGCATTTCTACGATCCGACGCCGTTGCCTGAATCGAATACGCCAGCAAAGGATGTTCCGATAAAACGCAGATGGTTGAGCGGAATGAGAAAAACGCGGCAGCAGCGCCATTTTGAGCGTTCTTCCCACGAAGCAATGGAGAGACGAAACAAGATTCGTATCGGAATTCCCAAGGTGCTTAACATTTGGTCTACCGCTCCTTTCTGGCGCACATATTTCGAGACGCTTGGCATCGATAAACGCAATATCGTGTTCAGCGATTACACAAGTGAGGAGATGTGGCAGGAAGGTGGAAAGTACGGCTCGATCGATCCATGTTATCCATCGAAGGTAGCTCAGGCTCATGTTCATAATTTATTATTTAAACACCATAGTGAGAAAAAAACGCTTGATTATATCTTTTTTCCTTGTATCACGCATATTCCGACCCATCTGCATAATGTAATGGATTCGGCCAGCTGCCCGATTGTAGCTGGTGCCCCGAATGTGATTAAAGCCGCTTTCACAAAAGAAATCGACTTTTTTGCGACAAGAGGGATTACGTATCTTGATCCGGCGGTTACTTTTATAGAGCCGAATCTGATGAAGAAACAGTTATATGAGGAATTCAAGGAGCATCTGCAGATCACGGAGGATGAAAGCGACTTCGCTGTGGACGAGGGCTGGAAAGCGATGGAGTTGTTTGATACCGAGATGCAGGAGAAGGGTCGCATGATTCTTGAGCAGGTGGAACAGGAAAATCGCCTTTCTATTCTGATGATTGGACGTCCTTATCACTCCGATCCAGGTCTTAACCATAGCGTATTGGAAGAGTTTCAAGTGCTGGGCTATCCCATCATGTCCATGCGGTCCATTCCTAAGGATGAAGCTTGGCTGCGCCGTTTTTTCAAGGACGACCTGGAGAGCGGGCGTGTTGATTATGCATTGGAAGTAAGTGATGTATGGCCGGAAAACTTCAGTTCCAACAGTGTACAAAAGGTCTGGGCAGCCAAGTTCGCCGCGCGTCATCCCAATGTGGCGGTATTGGATCTATCCAGCTTTAAATGTGGACATGATGCTCCGACCTATGGGCTGATTGACTCGATTATTTCAACGGCAGGCACGCCTTATTCGGCATTGCATGACATTGATGCTAACAAGCCAAGTGGTTCGATTAAAATCCGTGTCAAGACGTATGCTCATAGCCTAGGACTTCATGAAGAGCGCCTACAGGATTTGGCCCAGAAAAAAGCAGAATTACAACGTCGCCTTGAGCAAAAACGTGTTGAACTGCTAAGCAAAAAGCAAAACGAATCAATTGAGTTATATGAAAACCCAAGCATTTTTCAGGCCGGGAATTAATAAGGCTTATACTTTGCCAAAACAAGGAGGAAAGCACATCATGTCTATCACCAAAAACAAGAAACAATCCCAGAAGCATCTTTCTATAGAGGACGAGTTACGCTCGTTTCAGACGGAGCAGGAAACAGCGTTAGGTTTACGGGAAAAAAAAGACCAGTGGTTTGATCCTGTTCCCCGTAAGTTTTTACTCAAAGATAGAGCTACCACGACCATTCTTTTCGGAGGGCTAACGATGGCTCAAGATTATTTGGTGGGGGGAGCGCTGAAAGGGCTGGGATATCGGGTAGAGCATTTGGACTGCCCGGACAATGAATCACTCCGTTATGGTAAGGAGTTTGGCAATCGGGGACAATGCAACCCGACGTACTTCACAGTAGGGAATTTAATTAAACATCTCCATCACCTTCGAGATGTGGAAGGAAAGTCAAAAGAGGAAATTGTTCGCAATTACCTTTTCATTACTGCTGGATCTTGTGGTCCTTGCCGATTCGGTACGTATGTCACGGAGTACCGGAAGGCTCTGCGCGATGCAGGATTTGATGGATTCCGAGTTCTCTTGTTCCAACAGCAGGATGGTTTGAAGCAGGCGACCGGTGAGGAATCGGCTCTTAAATTAGATGCTTCGTTCTTTATTAGCTTTCTGAAAGCGGTCCTCCTGGGAGACATTTTGAATGCAGTAGGATACCGTATCCGTCCCTATGAAGTGGAAGCAGGTTCGACTGATGCCGCTCTATCCCGCTGCAAACAATATTTGTATGATGCTTTGAGCCAGCGTAAACGACTGTTCCCGGCGTTGCGTAGATGTCGTAAGGAACTGCAAGCCATTCGGGTAGACCGAACACAGGTAAAACCGAAAGTGAGCATCATCGGAGAGTTTTGGGCCATGACTACAGAAGGAGATGGCAATTATCAGTTGCAGAGCTTTCTAGAACGGGAAGGTGCTGAGGTCGAAGTACAATCCATTACAGCTTGGATCTTGTACCTTATTTGGGAAGGGCGCTACGATACGCGTAAACGAATGGCCCTGCGAGAAGCGGATTCTGGACGTTATGGCTTAAAAGGAAAGAATCCTGCCTTGCGTCTGCGCGTGTTAGGAGTGGCTGACCGTGCCGTCCGAGTGATGTTCCAAACGTATGCCAGGGCCATCGGTTTGTATGATTATCATTTACCCAACATGGATCAGATTGCCCAGGTTGCCCATGATCATTACAACAACCATTTGCGCGGCGGTGAGGGACATATGGAAGTAGGGAAGCTCATTCTTAATACCGCAAAAAAGAAAGTGAACATGACCATCTCCGTCAAGCCCTTCGGGTGTATGCCGTCTTCAGGCGTATCTGACGGCGTTCAATCATTGATTACGGAGAAGTATCCTGAAGCCATTTTTCTTCCGATTGAAACGACGGGAGATGGAGCAATTAACGTATACAGCAGGATACAGATGATGCTGTTTAAGGCAAAACAGGCTGCACAGAAGGAGTTTGAAGAAGCCTTAGCAAAAAAAGGCGTGACGGTTCAGCAGCTTCAGCAAACACCGGGTCATGCAAAATTTACTCATCCGCTGCAAACAAGCCGTCATGTCGTTGCTTGTACAGCGGCAAATACAGTATATAGCATGCGTGGGTTTTTTAACTGGATTTCCTTCCGACAGAACAGAGAGAAGATCGAAGGGGTTTAATGAGCACATACCGTTATTTTTGGTTAAACAGTTTAGCCTCCAAATATTTTTTGGAGGCTTTTGTAATGGGGAAGGCGCCATCATTTTCTTTGTTTCGTTACGATGAATTTGATAAAGAATGTAGAGAGGGTCGGAATTTTATTAAACACAAAGTAAGCGGAATGGTGATATGGAAAAAAACACACATTTTATTATATGGTTGGAAGCGATTGGATTCCTGGTGTTGATAGCTAAAGGGATAGTTATGCTGATTGGCTAAATTTTTAAACGCTTTATTCATAACATAACAAAGAGGTGTGTAAAAAAGATGAATGGTATACGTAGAGCAACATCATTATTCGGTAATAATAGAGGAATGTGGCAGCAGATACTACCAGGATTCAGAAACAGACGTAATAACAGAAACACAATGGCGCTTTCGTTATTAGCTTTAGGCATCGGTGCAACAGTATATGGAATGACAAGAGGCCGTAACAATCGAGGCATATGGCAACAAACGACAGAGAATGTTATGGATAACTCAGTTCAGGCAACACAAGCCGGTATGGAAACTGCAGCAGACAGCACCGATGATATTCTGGATGCCATTGCACAAGCAACAGAAGAAACGATTGATACTACTGCGGACACAGTTAGAAATGTAGCGCAAAGCAATATGTACTGAGAATGCGATTGAAAACACTAAGAGTAATTTGCTCCTAGTGTTTTCTTCTTATTTTAACCATATACATCACATCTGAAATACCAGGAGTGTTGATTCTTTTGAGAAGAAAAGACGACCAGAACGGGGCACTAAGGCACCGAGATTTATAAATGTCGGAAAATTATTTATTTGTAAATATAGACAAAAAGTAGGGGAGGCTATATGATTAGAAGCAAAAGTAAATAATTTAAGGAAAAGGTGCAAATATCATACAAGTATATTTGCTTAAAAGGGAAGATCGGTGTAATTCCGGCGCGGTCCCGCCACTGTAAATGCAGAGCGAATCTTTCATATGTCACTGTCTTGATAGCAAGATGGGAAGACGAAGATGAGCGATGACGCACAAGCCAGGAGACCTGCCTTTTCTGTATATGTTTCCAATTCTTCGGGGGGTGAGAATAAGAGACAAAAGCGACAAGCAAAAGTGCGGCTTACTATAGTGTAGGGCTGCTTTGTTTATGTATGCCGTTTAAAAGGCCACCTCTATCATAGGGGTGGCCTTATTGTATTGGCGAAAAAACGGGCAACCCGAATAAGAAAGAAGGGGAATGAGAGTGAAAAGCAAGCTGGTATGGAAACGTTACGGAGCGTTACTGATGTCAATTTTACTTCTTGTCTCTACGTTGAGCTTTTCTTTGTTCCAGCCAAGACAAGCATATGCCGCAAGTTTAGCGGACACAAAAGAGGAAACAAAGAGCGATAATACAACTGAAAATGGTATCAGGAAGAGAGAAGTGACGAAGCAAACAACGCCTGATACCGTAATTGTTCAAGAGCCGAATGTTAAGCAAGAGAAAAAAATTTCGGTGGCCGAGGCGATTCGTACGGCCAGTGAGTTGATTTTAAGCAGTGGAACAATCTCCGAATGGGAAGCCATTGGGCTTGCCCGTGCAGGGCAAACAGTACCAACAAGTTACCTATCGGCAGTAGAGCAAGAATTAAAAAATAAAGAAGGCTATTTCCGTAAAGTTACTGACTATGAACGTATAGCGATTGCCGTAAAAGCAGCAGGGGGCGATCCGACAAGTATTGCTGGATACAACCTTATTGAAAAAATTTATAACCATGACCGTATGCTTGTTCAAGGACTTAACGGTCCGATTTTTGCACTCATTGCGCTTGATTGCGGGAATTATCAAATACCTGAGGATGCAAAATGGAATCGGGATAAACTGCTGACGGAGATTCTAAGTAAGCAGAATGAAGACGGCGGATTCTCCCTTTCTCCGGGAATAAGTGATCCTGATATTACAGGCATGACGTTGACAGCACTTGCTCCATATACGGACAAAACAGAAGTGAAAACAGCAAGCGAGCGGGCGGTAAACTGGCTATCCAAAAGCCAAAAACCGCATGGAGGCTATGCCTCTGCATGGGGCGAAGACAGCAGTGAGAGCGTTGCTCAGGCAATTATTGCGCTAACGGCACACGGAATCGATCCGACAGAAGCACGATTTACTAAGGAAGAAAACAATCTGGTAAGCAATCTCATGACTTTCCGTCAGGAGGATGGCGGTTTCGCTCATGTATTGGGTGGCAGTACAAATAATATGGCCACTGAACAGGCATTACAGGCACTTGTGGCATACGATTTATTTATGAATGGCAAAGGTGGGCTGTACCGATTTACTACAGGCATACCTGAGCCGAACCCGGTAGTGCAGGCAACCATTCGTATAGAGGGGCCTAAGGGACCCATTACTGCGGGAGATATATCCGCGGCAACCGCATTAGAAGGACTGGAAAAACTTTTAACTGAGAAAAATATACCCTATCGAATCGAGGACTCCCAGTACGGGAAATATGCAGCATCCATTAATCACATCGACGAGGGGCAATACGGTGGCTATGACGGTTGGCTGTTCGCCATTCTGCGCGATGGCAAATGGGTGATTCCGAATGTAGGTATGGCTGAGTATACACTTAAGGAATCAGATCAGGTCGTTGTTTATTACGGGGGAAGTAATACCCAGTTAATCGATTCGATAACCGTTCATCCGGCGCAGCCGAAAGCAGATGAACCTTTTACGGTTGCTATCATGAAGACAGCATGGGACTGGCAGGCAGGCAAACAGGTTATAACACCGGCGGCGGATGTTCAGGTAGCGGTTGGGAACAAAGTAGAGAAGACAAACGATCAGGGAATTGCTTCCATAAAGAATGGAATGACAGCAGGAACCTATACGGTTACTGTAAACGATTATCACGATAGTCAGGCACCAGGCATCGTTCGTAGTACAAAAGAGCTTGTGGTGGCGACAAATGGAACAACTCCAGGTGGCGGAGGCGGTGGTGGAGTCCCTGTCCCTGCGAAGCAAACCATAACGTTGTCTGTCACAGGAGACAGCCAGAAAGGCACGATTCTGGCTGCTAAATCAATAGAGCTAAAAGCAGGCGACACGGCTTACACCGTGCTTGCACGGGAGTTGGGCAGCAAGGTAGAATCACGTGGTTCAGGCCCCACACTATATGTTGAGGCGATCGACGGGCTGGGTGAATTTGACCGTGGTCCGCAAAGCGGCTGGATGTATTCGGTCAATGGCTGGTTCCCGAATTATAGCGCGGGTATCTACACATTAAAAAACGGAGATGTACTCGCGTGGCGCTATACACTGAATCTAGGCAAAGACTTAGGTGCTGATTTAGGGGGGAGCCAGCTCGCTTCAGGTGCCGTTACAGAGTCGATACCTATGCAGCTCGATAATGAAATCAATAAGGTTGGCCTATCGATAGACAACATGCAGCCGATTGAAAAAGTCGGAAAAACGACGGCTGTATTGAATGCCAAAGAGAAAATGAGTGCTTCACAGGCGGAACAAATTCAAAAAACGCTAGCTTCTCATACTGTATCACTGAGCCAGAACGTATCAGCCGCCATTGAAACTGTGATGAAAGACAATGAAGAAGAGGTGGGCTTTGTTGTTCCGGCTGCTGCCTTACCGAATACAATTTCTATCGCTATCAAGGAACAGACAGCAGAATGTCCTGAACTTGTCTCAAGCCTTTATGATTTTACACCAGACGGTACGAAGTTTAGCAAGCCCGTCTATATTTCGATTAAGGTGCCTGTACAGACGGATATACCGGATAATTTGTCTCTTGTATGGCTTGATGAAAAAAACAATCAATGGATTCCTATCCCGGCGGTGATTGATGCAAAAACAGGTATCATAACCGGAAAGGTAAACCATTTTACGAAGTTCGCCGTTATTGACCGCAGCAAAATAAAGATGGCACAGCAGCATAAATCTGTTTCCGCAGAGATAGCGGCTGTCAGCAAGCAAATTCTCAACAGCGGTGAACTAACCGATTGGGAAGCGTTTGCGCTGGCCCGGGCGGGGCAGAATGTACCAGCAAGCTATCTATTGGGAGTCGAGAAGCTGTTACGGGAGCAGAAAGGCGAATTCCGTAAAGTGACGGATTATGAACGAATTGCATTGGCCGTAAAAGCAGTAGGGGGCGATCCAACAAACATTGCTGGCTACAATCTAATTGAGAAGATTTATAATCATGAGCGCATGACAAGCCAAGGAATAAACGGACCTGTTTTCGCTTTGCTAGTGCTTGACAGTGGACAATACAACACACCTGCCGAAGCAAAATGGACAAGGGATACGCTCATTGCATGGATAGTACAGCAACAGAACAGTAGCGGCGGATTTCCGCTTGTTAAAGGGGAAGAGGATAACGTAGATATTACCGCTATGGCCATTACCGCACTCTCATCCTATCAGGAGCGACCAGAAGTAAAAGTGGCAGTCGAAAAAGCAGTACACTGGCTTTCGCAAGCACAGCTTAAAAATGGGGGCTATAAGCTGTTCGGTGATGAGAACAGCGAGAGTGTATCCCAGGTCATTATTGCGTTATCTGCACTTGGTATCGATTTGAAAGATAAAAGATTTGTAAAATCCAATACGGATTTACTGACGAATCTGCTCAGCTTCAAAAACAACGATGGAGGTTACTCACATGTTATGGGACAGCCAACCAATGAGATAGCAACTGAACAAGCGCTGATGGCGCTGTCTGCCTATGAGCGGTTTACCCAAGGACAAGACAGATTGTATCACATATCAGCACTTCAGCTTGTAGAAACACCACAGCTAGACATAGAGAAGTTTGTAGATGAACATACGATTTCTCCATGGGCTTCAGCTGCTGTATATGCTGCCTATGAAAGAAAGCTAGTAGGAGGGGTTAGCACGACTGAATTGCGTTTTGCCCCGAAGCAGCCGATGACAAGAGCGCAATTTGCTACCCTGTTGCTAAAAGCGATGAATGAATCCCCTACTATGGAAGCGAAGCAGACATTCGCTGATGTAAAACAAGGAAGCTGGTATTACGGATATGTCATGAAGGCGAAAGAAAAAGGGATTATCCAAGGTGCTACACCAACATTGTTTAAACCAGAACAGCCGATTACTCGCCAGGAGATGGCCATGATGATCACACAGGCATTTCAACTAAAGGCCCATCCGTCAACGCGAACTTTTAAGGATCAGAGCAAGGTGTACAAACCGGTGCTTTCCCATGTGCAGGCTGTGCATCAGCAAGGCATTATGGTTGGATATGACGGATACTTCTACCCGACTGCGACAGTTACGAGGGAGATGGGAGCGGTCGTTGCGGTGAAATTACATGAAGAAATGGTACGCAAATAATAGAAAAAGAACAAAGGGGCTGGAACATTCTATGTTGAAGCAAGTAAAGCGCTGGTGGTTACGGTTTTTCGCATTTACCATGGTTATTGTACTCGCAAGCGGGTGTGTTCAAGCTTCAGAGAAGACAAACGAACCTACACAAGTAACATCTATAAATCAGCAAACAACGGAACCGGTAAGACAGACTGCATCAAAGGAAGGGCATAGGGCGGAAAGTGAAACAGCAGCTGTCAGTCATCCGACATCAGAACAGCTAGCTCAGAGTAAGACGACAGTGAAGGAGCCGATCGTACAGAAAAAGGCCGAGCAATCAGCAGTTGCAGCAGAGAAAAAAGCACCGGTTCAAGCTTCGGTTACAGCCGTACCCGAACAGAAGCAGCAGGCACGATCGACGGAAAATAAGGCCATCGCCCCAACTGCTGCTCCTCAGGTCGAGAGTAAGAAGCCAAAGGAAACAAAGGCAGAGTCGAAAAAGCAAAAGACGGTCCTATTTTCCATTGTCGCGGATAAAGAAAGGGGAACGGTTCTTCCGCCGACGGTAGTTGAGATTAAGGACGGGGAAACGGTACTTGATGCTCTGAAGCGGATAACCCGTGAGAAGAAAATTCAGATGGAATATAGAGGGGTAAAGGCGACGGCCTATATTGAAGGGATCGATAATTTGTATGAATTCGATCGTGGAGCGAAAAGCGGCTGGATGTATCGGGTAAACGGTATTTTTCCTAATAAAAGTGCAGGGATTTTTCCTGTAAAAGACGGCGACAAGGTAGAGTGGCTCTATACGGTAGACCTTGGTAAGGATGTGGGAGCTGAACTGAAATGAACGGAGGTTTTGCTTCCTTGCACCCGGTCCCCTGCATGATTTATTATGCAGGGGTTATCCTGTTCAGTATGCTGCTGTTCCATCCGGTTTTTCTGTTGACAGCTGTAGTAGTCATCGTTATGCTGAATCTCCTGCATAATAGCGGAAATCAGCTGCGTCGCCTCCTGCCTTTTTATCTGCTGATGGGAGGATCTGTTGCGCTGCTGAACCCTTTATTTTCACATCGTGGTCGGTATATTCTGTTTTATTTTCTTGACCAGCCGATCACGCTTGAAGCAATCATATACGGAGTGACAATGATGCTGTCCTTGCTGGCCATTTTACTTACCTTTGTTTCTTATCACCATGTTATTACGACTGATAAGTTCATGTATGTGTTTTCTGTCATCGCACCAAAAGTAGCATTGCTAATCTTGATGACTATGCGCTTTGTGCCCCTTTTTCGGAGAAGGTTGTATCAGATTACAATGATCCAGAAAATGAAAGGAATTAGTGTCGGGCGGGGAACGCTGCGGCAGCAGATGCGACATGGCATGGTATTGCTGCGTGTTCTGTTGACCTGGTCATTGGAAGAAGCGCTGCAAACGGCTGACTCAATGAAAGGGCGCGGCTACGGAATCACGCGGCGCAGCATGTATGTGATTTATCGTATGGAGCGAAGAGACTGGTTCATATTGTCTGCTATGGTGCTGGCAGAGCTGATATGCATTATCGGATGGGCATATGGCTACGGTGTTCTACAAATCTATCCGCATTTGGAAGCGATGGCGCTAACATGGGATGAAAGAGCAGTATATACGGTGTTTTGCGTCTTTTTACTTACGCCGGTTTTTTTGGAAGTAAGGGAGAGGATTGTATGGCAATTATTGAAGTAGAACGGCTGTCTTTTTGGTACCCTGATGAAGAACGGGCCGCACTTTCTGATATGTCACTAACAGTTAAAGCAGGGGAGTTTATTGTTCTATGCGGGGCTTCCGGGTGTGGGAAGACAACACTGCTGCGTCACTTAAAGAAAGAATTAACACCGGTAGGAAAACGAACCGGTCGTATTATGTATAAAGGGGTGCCGCTTGAAGAGCAACCGGACAGACAAACGACTCAGCAAATCGGGATGGTATTTCAAAATCCGGAAAGTCAAATTGTGATGGATACTGTTTGGCATGAACTTGCTTTTTCGATGGAAAATATGGGATACACCTTGCCGGTAATGCGTAAACGGCTAGGAGAGATGACGCAATTTTTTAGCCTGGAGCCGCTGCTATACAGATCGGTGCATGAATTATCTGGAGGGCAGAAACAGATGATTAATCTTGCGTCTGTATTGTTGCTGCAGCCAAACGTTCTGTTACTCGATGAACCTACTTCGCAGTTGGACCCGGTTTCTGCACGCGAATTTATCCAGATGGTGTACCGTCTAAATCAGGAATTTTCGATGACCGTTATTATGAGCGAGCACCGTCTAGAAGATGTTATACCTCTGGCGGATCGGGTCATTATTATGGAGAAGGGACAGGTGAAATATGAAGGTAGTGCCGGCACAGTAAGCAGGCAGATAAGAGCTGGACAGGCTGATGAGGAGTTAGCTTACTTACCGTCGATTGCCCGGCTGTATTTTGCTGTACAACCGCCAGCCAATCAATTGGAGAGCACACAGCAGGTACCGCTTACAGTGCGCGAAGGAAAGCGGTGGCTGGCAGCGAGTAGGAAGGAAGGGGTCGGAGTGCAGCCTCCTGCTGTATCTTCTATGTTTGCGTTACAGGAGGATGAGCTTCTGACATGTCATGAAGTGACATTCCAGTATGGCAGGGAGCAGCCTGAAGTATTAAGCAAGCTATCGCTTAGTATCTACCGAGGAGAATGCCTTGCCATTTTGGGAGGGAACGGGGCTGGAAAATCGACCCTTCTCCAGATTATGGCCGGCCTTGCCGTACCGCAGCGGGGGAGTGTTCGCTACCGTAAGAAACAGGATATATGCTCAATGCCGGAAAAAGAGAGGGCTCGCATAATCGGCTATCTGGCACAAAATCCGCTTCTGTACTTCAGTTATGATACGGTGGAGGAAGAACTGCTGCATATGGCGGAGTATGCCGGAATTTCATCATCGGCGGAGAAGATTCAGCATCTGCTGGTTTCGCTCGGGATTACAGATATTGTAAAAAAACATCCGCACGATATAAGTGGAGGACAGCAACAGAAGGTAGCGCTGGCAATGGTGTTGCTTGCCGATCCGCATATCCTGTTGCTGGACGAGCCGACGAAGGGAATGGACCCACCGGCAAAAAAACGCATGGCTGCCTTATTGCATGCATTGCGTGAGGCAGGAACGACCGTTGTGTTTGTCACCCATGATATCGAATTTGCTGCACGGCATGCGACCCGTTGTGCCATGCTATTCGATGGAGCAATCTCAGCCGTTGCTGAACCAAGAGTATTTTTTAGCGAGAATTATTTCTATACGACGGTCATTAACCGTATAGTACGGGAATGGCTACCGGATGCCTTAACGTATGAGGATGTGATAAAAAGATGGAACGTTCCCGTTTCTTTATTCTGATCAGCATGGCGATTTTTGTTGTTGCGTTGGCCGTTTCGGCTGCTGTGACAGATGAGCATTACTTATTGTTGAGTTTTGTATTGATTGCTGTTGCGCTGCTTCCGTTGTTTGCACGATTTGAACGAAGAAAAGTGGAGGCGCGTGAACTGGTCTTGCTTGCGGTGCTGGCTGCCATTGCAGCTGTTAGCCGAGTGCCTTTTGCGCCGTTGCCGAGCGTGCAGCCAACCTCATTCGTAATTATTATTTCTGCAATTGTGTATGGAGCAGAAGCGGGATTCATTATTGGCGCAATTGCTGCGCTTGTCTCTAACATTTTCTTAGGACAAGGACCATGGACGCCCTGGCAGATGTTCTGCTGGGGAATGATTGGTGTAACGGCGGGATGGCTTAAGGATGCATGGTGGATGAAGAAGCGACTTGGATTGCTATGCTTCGGTTTTGCATGGGGATTTTTATTTGGCTGGATTATGAATATATGGTATATCATTACGCTTCCTGATGCGCTGGGCTGGCAATTGATTACGGTTGCCTATATACAAAGCTTTTACTTCGATTTGGCCCACGCCTTATCCAATGTATTCTTCCTTGCCGTGTTCGGAAGCAGCTGGCTGAAGATACTTGTTCGTTTCCGCAAAAAATATGGGTTGCTATCCGTGGTATGAAAAACATGTGAATTTGTATTTTGACGATAAGGCGCTTTGTTTGCTTTAGATACGGGAATCACCCTGAGTATATGGCACAAACAGTTTTATTGTTTACCTTGTTTGGTAGCACTACAGTCACTGTTGTTGTATATGTATCAAAGACGTTATTCGAATAAGACACATGTATTGACAAAATTTGAAACATAATTTTAAATAGTGGTTAATGATATAACGACTAGAAAAGAGGCGTTTTATGGATACGATATACAAGGAGCTTCAGAAATTGGGTTTTTCCCAATACGAATGCAAAGCATATGTAGGCCTTTTAAAGCATTCGTCCGTAACAGGATATGAAGTGAGTAAGCGTACGGGTGTGCCGCGTTCCATGATTTACGAAGTATTGGGTAAATTATTGGATAAAGGTGCTATCTATACCGTTCCGTCAGATCCTGTGAAGTATTCACCTGTCCCGGCAAAAGACTTAATGGAACGGCTTCGAAAAAATTTCGAGGACTCTTTCGATTTCCTTGAAAAGGAATTGTCGGCTCTTGAAACAGAGCGAGATGTAGATGTTATTTGGCGGATTCGCAGCGAACAATTAGTTATTGAAGAGATGGTAGATATAATTAATAAAGTAGAGAAAGAGTTGTGGCTATCGGTATGGGAGCCGCAAGTTCCACGAATAAAAGAAGCGATTGACCGGCAAGCCGAAAAGGGGGCGAACATTTTTACGGTCCTCTTCGGTGCACCAGAGACGCATTTAGGATTTACCTATCACCATAATTATATGACATCTGACGTTGTTGAAGATCGGATGGGCGGGCATTTAACCGTTGTGGTCCGCGATGCAGAAGAGGTACTTATCGCCAATTTTACAGAACAGGCTTCCGCCTGGGCAGTAAAAACGAAAGACCCTGCTCTTGTACTGGTCGCTACTGAATATATTAGACATGATATTATGGTCGAAGAGATTACGAAAGAATTCGGCGCCGAAAAGCTGGAGGCTCTTTGGAAAAATAAAAATGATTTGATTCATGTAATGACAGGAAAGCGGTTCAAATAACACGAACCGTATTTTCTTTCACCAATTAATAGTAGTTAGAATTATAACATCTAAAAGGAGTGCTAAAGATGCCAACAAATGAACTGTATGTAAACGATAGCTATGTAACTACGTGTGAAGCTCATATCATCAAAATCGAGGGAGAAAAAGTCATTTTGGATCAAACAGTGTTCTACCCTACAGGTGGCGGACAAGAGCATGATACAGGTGTTCTCATACAGGAAAACGAAGTATTCGATGTGCATCAGGTGAAAAGAGAAAAAGGAGAAGTAATACACTACATAAAAAACGCGCAGCAATTGAAAATAGGGAAAGTAACAGCGCGTATTGATTGGGAGAGAAGAATGGGATTAATGAGGCATCACTCCTTGCTGCACGTGCTAGGAGCGGTGGTATACAAGAAATATGGGGCGCTATGCACGGGGAATAAAATATATCCTACAAGGGCCAGAATCGATTTTGATCATCTTCAAGATGTAACGGACGAGCAAGCAGAAGAAATTGTGCGTGAGACGAATAAAATATTAGAAGAACATTATCCGATTACACTAAGATACGTATCGAGGGAGGAGGCGGAAAATATCTCAGGAGTAATAAAAACATCCATCAATTTACTTCCGCCTTCCATTAAAACCGTTCGTTTAGTCTCCATTTCGTCTATCGATGAACAAGCATGCGGCGGTACACATGTATCAAATACGAAAGAGATTGGGAAGATGGTACTCGATAAAATCACGAGCAAAGGAAAAAATAACAAACGTTTTGAGGTTTCACTTGTTCGTTATTAAATCGAGATGGGGAGGGTACCATTCAAAAAGGAGGCTGCCACGATGTTATGGCAGTCTCCTTTTTCTACTGACATGGAATGATGAAGTTTCACTCGACAAGTCCGTATTTATCATCATGAAGGTATCACTCAACATGACGATCAATGTATTTCATTCCCCCTTCGTATATTTATGTATGATTAATCAAAGTTGACTATATTTACAACACCAGGATAATGTTAATTGATTTGTATAGTCAAGCATGATTATAATGAAGATAACTAGGAAAAAAGGGGAAGGCTAGCATGGACGAAAGAGTATTGCTGTTGCTGGGGTTGCTGAAAAATCAAAGTCAGCACGGCTATCAGATTAATGATTTTATCGAGCGGAATGTGAGTCGGGTAATGGATTTAAAGAAGGCAACCGCATACGCGATTTTAGGACGTCTCCATGAATCAGGATATGTGACTGTGCATACGGAACAAGAGGAGAATCGGCCACCACGCAAAGTATATTCGATTACGGCAGAAGGAGAAGAGCAGTTCTATCGTCTTCTGCAAGAGAATTTGTCAGAGATGAAGCAAGTAACGCTACCGGGAGACATCGGATTGATGTTTCTTGATTATCTCTCTCCCGTTGAGGCGGTGCACTATCTTCGGGAGCGGCTCCAGCGTCTGGAGACACAGATTCAGGCGTATGAATCAGCACCGGAACATACGAGCAACCCGAGCGTAGATCTAGCTATCGATCGGCGGCTGCGTTTAATGCGCAGCGATCGTGAGTGGCTAGTAGATACGATTGCCAAGCTGGAAAAATCCATATGAATGCAAAAAAGGAGCGGGCCAGGTCCGCTCCTTTCAGTATATTGTCGTTTCAAGGGTGTTGTCGTTTATTCGTATGACGCTTCAAAAATGCTCAGCACTTCATCTGCCGTCATATTGTGTGTGCCAGGGATTGTATTTGTACCGTTGCCGTTGACACGAATGGTCTCGTCTGCCATCAGACGCAAGTCTTCACGTTTGATGCCGACGCCTTGCAGCGTATCGTACACCCCGATTTCTTTGTACCAGTGTATGAGAGCTTCGATGCCGGCTTTTGCCGCCCGTTTATCGTTGTCCTCAGTAATGCGGAATACGTTGCGTGCGAGGCGAGCCAGACGGTGCGGGCGATCCGCAAGGATGATCTGTTCGAAGTAAGCGGGTGTAATAATGGCAAGACCGCGTCCGTGCGAAATATCATAGTGAGCCGAAAGTGTATGTTCCATGGCGTGTACCGGAAACGCGCCGCCGCGACCCGCGCCTGCGATGCCAATTAACGCTAGCGTACTCGTCCATAGCAGATGAGCGCGTGCTTCATAGTTTTTCGGATCATCCAGCGCTTTTTTCGCATAGATAAGAACATTGCGCATAAGTCCTTCTGTAAGTTCATCCTGAACATTTGCATGCTCATCGCCGGTCATGTAGCCTTCATATAGATGGGTGAATATGTCGGCAGCACCGTCGGCCGTATAGTTGGCAGGAACGGTGTAGGTCAGCTCAGGATCGAGGATGGCTGCTTTCGGAAAGAGGCCGGGGCCACCGATGCCAGCCTTTTCTCTCGTCTCCCAGTTTGTGATGACCGCGCCTGAATTGGCTTCCGAACCGGTGGCAGCCAGAGTGGGAATGGTGATAATCGGCAGTGCTTCCGTAATTGGAAGCAACTCTTTCCATTTGCTGGCTTTGCTGCCGCGGATGTATTCGTGAATCGGACGCCCGGACAGGGCAACAGTAGCGATAGCTTTTGCTGCATCCATCGCCGAGCCCCCACCGAGTGCGAGGATGAGTTCGCAGTTTTCTTCGCGTGCGATGCGCCCTGCTTCATCGATTGTTGTGGCGCGGGGATTCGGTTCAATGCGATCAAATAGAACATAGCTTACGCCTGCCTTATTGAGCGAGGTAATGACTTTATCCAAGGAACCAGTTTTTTTCGTTGAAGAACGGCCGGTGACGAGTAACGCTTTTTTCGCATGAGCTGCGACGATATCACCTGTTCTATTTACTTCTCCTTTACCGAAATGGATACGGGTAGGCATATTTAATGTGAAATTTATCAAAGGAAAGTCCTCCTCTTTGTACGAGTTTGCTAAGATAAGTATATAGCTTACTTCTTCTACTACGTTGTCCATTCCATCGTCTCATACTTACTTTTTCATAGCAAGTTTTTCCTGAATAAGGATATGCTAAAGAAAAGGGGGAACACATTGTATGAATTGGATTTATTGGATTGCTTTGTTTAACACGAAGTTTCAGGCAAGCTGTCTCGTCAAGCGAATGGAGGAAGATTGGTGGACAATGGGCTACCGCAGTCCGCGCATCATTGAAATATTCCAGGTAAAGGACGGGCGGTACGGTGTTCGTTATATATGGTAGCAGGTACAGAGAATAGGAACGCCTAGCAAAGAGATTACGTAAATATAAAGTGAAAAATAGGAGGAAGAGGTGAGAAACCGTGAGTGTATTGCGTCAATTAATTCATGTAGAAACGTATGAAAGAGGAACCGAAATTGCAAAGCTTGCCTTATATGAACGAGATGGTGAATATAAGCTTGTACGTTATGCGGTGGCAATCGATGGCGAGGAAGAGAACTACTTGCTGTACAGCGGAGCAAATCTACAGACAGCGTTTATGAAGCTAGATGGAGAGAAGCGGCTGCTCCGCTTTACAGAGTATGCACCTATCCATCCTGCCGAGCCGGTGATGACGCGCGCGGATTGGAATAAGGATATGCTGGCGCTGGCACAGAGCTATTACAGTCCAGATGCGTTAGGACTGCTAAGAGAGTGGCGGAAGCGAATAGCGGATGCCATGAACGTAGCCCCGTACATGGTACTTGAAGACAAAGTGCTATTTCTGCTGGCTACCTTTATGCCGCAGACGAAAGAAGAGTTTCTCAGCTTGCCGCATTGCGGTGAGAAGCGGTGGGAACAGTATGGGGCTGAGTTGCTGGCTTTGCTGCGTGGGCAGGCGCCCGCTTTTTACATCCCATCCGCCGTTCTGGAAGGAGCACAGCCTGTTCGCACTCAGAAGCAGGAACGGCAAGTTAAGCTGTTGACTCGTCTGCAAGAAGAGACACCGGAGCTAGAAGAACTGGCACGTGAATTGGATGTTTCAGTTAATACGGTGATAGGTTATTTGGAAAAACTTGTTGAAGACGGATATGATATCGAAGCGTATGTAGCGTTTTTGACGCGCGAGGTGCCTTATTCCGAAATTTCCGCCGTTATCGACAGTGTAGGAGCAGACAAGCTGAAGCCGATTTATCTGGAATTAAACGGTGACGTACCGCCGTATGAAGCTCAGATTTCATATCATCAAATCCGACTTGCCCTCGTAAGAAAGAAGATGGAACAAGCATCGGTCGGGTGAGTTGGCGACAATAGCGAGAAAAAGAGCAGGGCATAAGCCGCTGCTCTTTTTCTTATAGTCGTTCGTCTACGGGATAGCCTTCGCGTATTAAGCGTTTTGCGATGCGTTCAATATGAGCCTGATCGTTTGTCTCCAGCTCTACTTCTACTTCCGCCTGTCCAGGCACGATGCGCGGGCTGATCCGGTGATGATGTATGGAGATGATATTGGCTCGCTCTTCCGCGAGGATAGCTAGCAGACGGTTTAGATTACCTGGCTTATCTTGGACGGTCGTCACGATTCGCACATAGCGGCCGGATTCGATCAGACCATGCTCGATAATGCGCGACATGAAAGTAACATCGACGTTTCCGCCACTTAGAATGACGGCGATTTTCTTATTCTTGAGCGGCATTCTTCGGTACAAAAGCGGGACAAGCGCCGAAGCACCGGAACCTTCGACCAGGAGCTTGCTGCGTTCGAGCAAGTACAGCATCGTACGCGAAATTTCGATATCCTCTGCCAAAAATACATCATCTACGTACTTTTCCACCAGCTCATATGTTAGAGAGCCGGGCTTTTTGACGGCGATTCCGTCTGCAATTGTCCCGGTACTGGTTACGGACATGGGCTGCTTCTCATTCAGGGAAGCCGTCATACTTGCGCAAGCGGCCGCTTCTACTCCATACACCTTTACATGGGGTGCAATGGTTTTTACACAAGCGGCGATACCGGCGATGAGCCCACCTCCGCCGACCGGACAGATAATGGCATCCACATCAGGCAACTGCTCAAGCACTTCGAGCCCGAGCGTGCCCTGCCCTTCAATCACACGAGGATCATCGAACGGATGGAGAAAGGTGGCTCCGGTTTCTTTTTGGAGTTTGAACGCTTTTTCAAGTGCTTCGTCGAATGATTGTCCTTGCAGGATAACCTGCGCGCCATATTTTTTAGTGGCCTGGACTTTGCTGAGAGGGGCGCCTTCAGGCATGACAATCATGCTTGGAATACCGGCCTGTGTACTACTGAAGGCCACGCCTTGTGCGTGATTGCCCGCTGAAGCTGCAACGACCCCGCGTGCTTTTTCATCCAAGCTTAGTGAAGCGATTTTGTTATAGGCTCCCCGTACTTTAAAGGAACCGGTCTTTTGCAGGTTTTCAAGCTTTAAATACAATTGATTGCCGGCCAGTTCACTGAATGTAGTCGAATAGTCGAGCGGTGTATAACGTATGACTGGTTTCAGCGTTTCCATGGCCTGGCGGATGCCTTCGATGGTAACCATATGAATCCGCCTTTCGGTATAATCGTTCTTCCTTTATTATAATAATTATTTTAGTAGAAAAGCCAATTTTTCTCTATTTGCTGTTCGGTTTACGGTTGCAGCTTTCCGGGAATATTTTATTTTCATGCTTTTTTTTGGCATAATGAAAAGTAGGAAAGGGAATACACATCAGGGAGAGCACTATTCACGAAAGGGGATTAGGAACGGAATGAGCAATAAAACGCTAGAACAGGTCGCAGTTAATACCATTCGCATTCTCTCGGTTGAAGCCATTGAAAAAGCAAAATCTGGCCACCCTGGCCTGCCGATGGGAGCAGCCCCGATGGCATATGCGCTTTGGGTAAAATTTATGAATCACAATCCGGCTAACCCAGCTTGGATAAACCGCGACCGATTCGTCCTATCAGCTGGTCATGGCTCGATGCTTCTATACAGCCTGCTTCACTTGACTGGATATGATGTGTCACTTGATGATTTGCAGAATTTCCGCCAGTGGGGCAGCCGTACGCCTGGCCATCCGGAATACGGGCATACGCCAGGCGTGGAAGCGACTACGGGTCCGCTTGGTCAGGGTATCGGCATGTCGGTCGGAATGGCTATGGCGGAGCGCCATCTCGCCGCCACATACAATCGGGACGGACATGAGGTAATTGATCATTATACGTACGCTTTGTGTGGTGACGGTGATTTGATGGAAGGAGTCGCAGCCGAGGCAGCGTCTCTTGCCGGTCATCTCAAGCTCGGCCGTCTAATTGTGCTGTATGATTCTAATGATATTAGCTTGGACGGTGAATTGAGCTATGCGTTCTCGGAGAGTGTGGCGAAACGCTTCGATTCGTACGGCTGGCAAGTGTTGCGCGTTGATGAGGGCAATGATGTAGAGGCTATCTCACGTGCTATCGTGGAGGCACAGCAGGAAACGGAGCGTCCGACACTTATTGAAGTGAGAACCATGATTGGATTCGGCAGCCCGAATAAGGGAGGCAAATCGGCCGCCCATGGTGCTCCGCTTGGCGTTGATGAAATTAAGCTTGTGCGCGAAGCGTACGGCTGGGAGCATGAACTGTTTGAATTCCCTGATGAAGTGCGTGAACATTTTGCCGAGGTAAAAACGAACGGGCAACAAAAGGAAAAAGAATGGCAAAAAATGTTTGAAGCGTATAAAAAGGAGTACCCTGAGCTCGCTGAACAGTTCGAGCGTTCTATACGTGGAGAGCTGCCTGCGGATTGGGAAGCGTCCCTTCCGTCCTTCACTCCGGCAGATGGCAAAATCGCAACACGAGAAGCATCGGGTAAGGCGATTAACGCACTGGCGAAGAGTGTTCCATTCTTCCTCGGTGGCTCGGCAGACTTGGCTTCATCCAATAAAACAACGATTAAAGATGAAAAAGATTTCAAGCCTGGGCAGTATGAAGGACGTAACATCTGGTTCGGTGTACGGGAGCATGCGATGGCAGCGGCCATGAACGGGATGATGCTGCATGGCGGTGTGAAGGTGTACGGTGGAACCTTCCTCGTCTTCGTCGATTATTTGCGCCCGGCACTACGTCTGTCTGCATTGATGGGGCTTCCGGCGATTTATGTATTGACACATGATAGCATTGCGGTCGGCGAAGACGGACCCACACACGAACCAGTTGAGCATGTTCCTTCGCTGCGCGTTATTCCGAATTTGACTGTACTACGTCCGGCGGACGCGAACGAAACAGTAGCCGCATACCGCCACGCAGTCGGCTACAGCAAAGGTCCTGTGGCTATGATTCTCTCCCGCCAGGGTTTGCCGATACTGGAGGGCACGAAGGAGAAGGCGAAAGAATCTGTTGCTCGCGGTGCATATGTACTATCCGAGTCAGACGGTACACCGGATTTGCTTCTGCTTGCCTCCGGTTCAGAAGTTAGTTTGGCCGTAGCGGCCAAGCAGAAGCTTGAAGAAAAGGGCCACAACGTGCGAGTTGTCAGCATGCCAAGCTGGGAGTTGTTCGAGCAGCAGTCGCAGTCGTACAAAGACGAAGTGTTGCCGCCCACAGTCAAGGCACGTCTTGCTATTGAGATGACACATCCGCTTGGCTGGGAGCGTTACGTTGGTGAACAAGGAAAGGTGCTTGGCATTGCCAAGTTTGGTGCATCCGCTCCGGGTGAGAAGATTATGGAGGAATACGGATTTACGACGGATTATGTCGTTACACTTGCAGAAAGCATAGTGAACAAATAAGTAAAAAAGCGGTCGCTCTATAGAGAGGGCCGCTTTTTTAATGGAGAATGTGCAAAAATAGAAGACTTTTATAATAAACGATATAATTTTGCTTTACTTTGTTTTTATACATGTGATATTTTATGCGAGACAAATATGTCAAAAGACAAACGTGTGTTATACACAGGGGAGGGCAAAGCGGTGGAACAGCTGCTTATCATTTTCACTATTAACATCGTATATGTATCGTTTTTTACGATTCGGATGATTATGGTGATGAAGGGGCAGAAGTTGCTGGCATCATTCATCAGTACGATAGAGGTTTTTATTTATTTGATGGGACTCTCGCTTGTACTGGATAGTTTAGACAATCCATTTAACCTAGCTGCCTACTGTATTGGATGGGGTACGGGTGTATATATGGGGAGTAAAATTGAAGAGATGCTGGCGCTCGGCTATGTAACAGTGCAGATTGTACTTGATTCAGCGCACAATGATATCAGTCGGGTACTGCGCGAGAAGGGCTATGGCGTAACGAGTTGGGAAGCGAACGGAAAAGACGGTCAACGCGTTGTTATGAATGTGCTGGCTAAGCGAAGAAATGAGAAAAAGCTGTATGATACAATCAAGGAATTAGCGCCGAAAGCGTTCGTTATCTCATATGAGCCGAAGTTTTTCCATGGCGGCTTTTGGACGAAGCGAATTACTAAGTAAATCGTATATAATAGACGGGGACATCCGGCAGGGAGTCCCCGTTTTTTTTGAAGCGAATGTATTAGCTCTCTTTTTCCCGTTCCGAGAAGAGTGATTTTATCATAAGAAACGCGAAACCACCCCAGAATATTCCTAGAATGATAACCACCACGTGTCGGGATACCATATAATGGATTGGTAAATCCACCAGTCGAGGAAAATGACGAAGATAACCGGGGTGCAATATTTAACGTAATTAGCTAGAAGTCTCTCACTTCAAAAGCGTGAAGATGTTTAAACATCAACTTTAAGTAGGAGATGATGATTCGTGTCAAAAAAGTCTATTTCCAGGATCTTTCCGTTGGCGTGGATATGGGAGAGATTTATGCGTTCTCCTCTTTTTGTGAAAATGGACACGCATCGATTATTACGGGTCGAAAACTACGTTCCCTTCACCGTTTACGCAACAAAAAATTGGCGGACATTCAGCGCTTACAATCGAAATGCAAAAAAGTCACATCAATGGAAAAAGTACCAACGCGCCAAACAGTATCTTCTGTCCAAGCCCGAAAAATAACTACAGGATGCTTTGCATAAAGTAACTAAGAATTTCGTGGAACGGTGTGTTCAGCATTCGGTTTTGGATGTGTATATCGGAAATCCCGACAGTGTGCAGCGGAACACGCGCAGGAAAAAGAAGGCGAACAAGAAACAAGCGCAAAGACTGTCTAACTGGTCGTTTGGAAAAAGTTAAGAAACATCTCCTGTATAAATTAGAACAGAAAGGCATTCAGCTCCACGGAGTGGATGAATCCTACACAAGTTAGACATGTCCTGTCTGCAGGAAGACAAAGAAAAGTTCTTCCAGAAATTACAGATGTTCATGTGGGTATTTGTTCCTGCTCAAGTATCATGTTGTTCTTTCCTCCTTACATTTCGATTTTTTCTAATAACTCATTGGTATTAGAAGGTTTCACCTCTGACTTTGAATATTTTTGATGCCGTATTCCGTATATAATTAATACAATTACAAGAGAAACCAAACTCATTATTAATTGGGAGACCATTTCTGAGTTGGTAGCCATCAAAACGAGTACCGCTACAATACTTAGAATGGTCAAATAAGTCAAATAAGGATACGCCCACATTCGTACCTGTAGCTCCGACTTTTCTTTTTCCAAACGGGCACGCATACGAAGCTGTGCAATAGCGATCAACAAGTAGACGAACAATACTACAGCCCCACTTGAGGTAATGAGAAACTTGAATACTAGATCAGGCGAAAAATAGGCTGCAATGATCGCCAGATAACCAAAAACGGTTCCAAAGAGAATGGCCTTAACGGGTACACCGTTTCGATTAAGAGAGAGAAACAGACGAGGGGCATCTCCTCTATTAGCCAATCCAAACAACATTCTCGAAGAAATATATAATCCTGAATTTAGGCAGGAAAGCAGGGCAGTCAGCACCACGATGTTCATAATTTGGTCTGCGCCAGGAATGCCAAGGATCTTGAGAACGTTTACATAAGGACTGCTCATAATTTCTGCATTATTCCAAGGTAAAACGCAAGTGATAATAAATATGGAACCGACATAAAAAAGTAAAATTCTCCAAATAACAGATTTAATTGCCTTCGCAATGGCTTCTTTAGGTTTCTCTGACTCTGCTGCGGTAATCGTGACGATTTCCGTACCAATAACTGCAAACATAACGGGTACAATCCCTTGAAAGATAGAGGCAATACCGTGTGGCGCAAATCCACCATGAGTGGTTAAATTTTCAAAACTAAGCATTTTGTCAGGCCATAATCCTAATACATAGGCCAACCCTAAAATCAAAAATAAGATGATAGCCGTCACCTTAATAGACGCGAACCAGAATTCAATCTCACCAAAGGATCGTACGGAAAAGATATTGGTAGCCGTTAAGATGACCAACAAGCCCAAGCTTATTATCCAAACTGGAATATCAGGTAACCAATAATGTAAAATACCTGCTGCTCCTACAGCTTCGGCTGCGACGGCAATAACCCAGAAGTACCAGTACAACCATCCAACTGCGAACCCGCCCCAATTTCCTAACGCCAATCGGACATGTTCTGAAAAGGAACCAGCATGTGGGTTAGCAGTAGCCATTTCACCAAGCATACGTGCTACAAACATGGCTAATACACCAGCTAGAAGATAGCTAATAACAGCAGCTGGTCCAGTGGAATAAATGACAGCCCCACTCCCCACAAAAATACCAGCACCGATGATCCCACCAATGGTAATCATCGTAACATGTCTGGTTTTTAATTGTTTCTGAAGTTGTGTTCTTTTTTCCATGGTTTCCCTCCCATAGTAACTTCATCTTCCATGCTTTAAGCTTCTCATGTGGGCTTTAGTTTCGGTTTGAGTTAGTGGCTTACAAACATAACTATCTTCAATTGTTAAGAGGATTGTAAATCTTGTATTTACAAGGGTTATAAGAGATTTCATAAAACCAGAAATAATATTTTTCTAAATTTGAGAGGGGGATAAATCATGTGTTTTTCTCTGACTGATAAACTTGACATTTTAGGCGATTGTACAAAGTTTTTAGGTATATTCTGTATTGCCGTGCAGAGAGGGAGTTCCTCCAATGACAATGCGTGTTGGTTCGCCCATTGTATGGGAATCTACCGTACAGATGGTGCGAGGAAAACATAGTTTTTCTTCTAAATAGGAACTCAATATGCTTCATTGTTTTCACCCCTTTCAACAGTAAAAGTATTATTTTAATTTATTAAAACATTCTAATTATTCTGCTAACCATGTGAAAGTTGCACAAAGTTTTTCTTTCATTTTCATTCACAATCTGTAAAAAATAGCAAAAGATAAGCCCCGAAGAGTATTCGGAGCATGATTTTTCATTATGGAGCCGACAGTTGTGTGCGGTTTTTAACGGCTATATACAGAAGTAGACAGTGTTCAAAAGAAGTGACATCAAGCGAGGTAAGTTCGCCTATCTTATCAAGCCGATAAACGAGCGTATTGCGGTGAATAAACAGCATACGTGCCGTTTCGCTCATATTCAGCCCACACGCGCAATACGTAAGAAAGGTATGAGCCAGTGTATCGAAGTTATCGTATGTAAGAAACCGGTCCAGCATGGAGAACAGCTTGTCCTGGATGAAAGAAGGAATTTCCCGGGAGAGCAGTTCCAATGTAATACGCCAGTCATTATAGTCATAAATTCTTAGAGGTGTATCGAGCTTTCTCCCGGCGGTGAGCGTTTTTACCGCGTTGCGATACGATTCAGCAATCCCTTCCACACCTTGTTGAATATCACCGATGGCAACCGAAGCATCTAACTTGTGCCGACGCTTCAGGTACTGATTGAATCTTTCTAACTGATCTGTAGTGCAGGTGTGCAGTTCTTTTTCGGTGATACACGGTTCCACAGCTTTTAGCACAAGGATTTGTTCCAGGTTTAATGGGCTGACGATATCCTGTGCATGATTGTAGAAGATTCGCTGTGCGTAATCGAGCAGCTCCTGCTGCGCATGCGGAAGTGAAAACGCGTCCTGCTCTTCTTGCTGTCTGGAAAGCTGTGTCTTAAGCCCGTCTATTGTAATCAACAGGCAAACCCGGTGAATATCCAGACGGTAGCCTAGCATTTCCCCATACTTCATAACATGCTCTGCCTCATCTTCATTGTCGAAGTGCAGTACATACTGTACAAGCATATCCAGCGTTTTCGACTCCAGAACAACAAGTTCTTGTTTGAAGGATTCTTGATACATCATCTCTACGTGACTTTTAACGAGTTGAACGTATTTCTTAACCTCCAACGGATCGCCGACGACACCAAGCACGCCGATCGGCTTATTATTAAAGATGATGGGAGAAGCAACACCGGGCAGCACATTGGACAAGTGCCTGGTCTGATTAGCGTCATATGAGACCATACGATTCTGTCTGAGTACGTCCAGTGATGCTTGATGAAATGTGCCTAGGCGTGAACGATCGGTCGCGCCGATGATATAGCCTTTGTCGTCAGTAATACTAATCGGATGGCCCAGAATTTCGGTTGTGTTTTCTGCTACGTGTTGAGCAATATGCTTTAATACCATGCGTTGTACCCGCTCCTTTCCTTCTATAAATAGCGTGCTTGAGTGGAAAGATAATATATTTCCACAAAAATACCATAAAAATTCACAAAATAGCACAATAATTTTGTTTATTTTTACTATATTTAAAATTTAGATAAAAATGTGTAATAGAACTAAGCAAACGATATTAAAAAAGGCGGTGAAAATATGGGAGAAAAAGCGGATGTGATTATTGTCGGAGGAGGTGTTATTGGCTCAAGCATTGCGTACAATTTGCTTCGTGACGGGTACGAAGGGAAAGTTATGGTGTTCGAGAAGGATAGGGTGTATGAATATGCCTCAACGCCACGTAGTGCAGGAGGCATCCGGCAGTTATTCACCACAGATATTAATATTCAATTAAGCCGGTTCAGCCTACAATTCTATCAGACATTTGCGGAGACAATGAGCGTAGATGGTGAAAAGGCAGAAATTGATTTTAAGCAACGGGGCTATCTTTTTCTCGGTACAGACAAGATAATGCCACGTCTTGAGGCGCATACGAGAATTCAGCATAAATATGGCGTACCTTCTCAGTTGCTAGAGGCACATGAGCTTACTCGTATCATTCCTGAATTGAACGTAGAAGATTTGGCGGGAGGGCTGTATTGTGCTGAAGATGGATACCTGGATCCGTATTCGGTTATGCAAGGCTATATTCGTTACGCCAAAAAGCTGGGTGCAGAATACGTCTACGAGAATGTAGATGAAATAATGACGGCACGTGGACGAGTCACAGGCGTCCGCCTGGTGAATGGAAAGAGATACGAGGCCCCAGTGGTTGTGAATTGTGCGGGGGCTTGGGCACCGGCACTAAGTGAAAAGGCGGGATTGCCTTTGCCGGTCGTTCCATTGCCTCGCCAGATTTTTCAGTTTGATATAGGAGATTCGCTACAACAGTACTTACCGCTTACGATTGATCCAACGGGTGTATACTTCCGGCATGAAGGAGAGAAGTTTATCGCAGGATACTCGCCGGAAACGGAACCGGGATACCGCTTTCAGTGGCAGCGTTCGAATTTCGTAGAGGAAATCTGGCCGATTATCGCTTATCGGGTTCCAAAATTTGAGCAGGCCAAGGTGGAACGGGGATGGGCAGGATTATACGATTTCAATACGAAAGATCATAATGCTATTCTTGGCAAGCATCCTGATATGGGAGGATATTATGTGGCCTTCGGCTTTAGCGGACACGGCATGCAGCAAGCACCAGCCGTTGGGGTCGGCATGTCGGAGCTGATACGGACCGGTGCCTACCAGACACTGGATTTGACGCCACTTCGCGTGGAGCGATTTAAAGAAAATCAGCTGATTATCGAGGATGCAATCGTCTGATAGAGAACGAAGCGCTCGTATTCGCCAATCAATGAAGAAAAAATGAGGACAAAGGAGAAGATAACATGAAACCTTCCATCCACTATTACAATGAAACAGCAGGTCTGACTGAAAATAGGTATTTAAATTATATTAACGGAGAGTGGAAGCCTTCTTCGACAGGTGCTTTTATCGAAAATATCAATCCGGCGACGGGGGAAGTGCTGGGTGAAGTAACCCAGTCGACGGCCGCAGATGTGGAAGAAGCCGTGCAGGCAGCCAGAGCGGCACAGAAATCCTGGCGGCTGGTACCGGCTCCAGAGCGCGCCGAGATTTTATATGAAGTAGGGCGGCTGCTAAAAGAGCGAAAAGAGCATTTGGCACAGGTACTAACGTCGGAGATGGGCAAGGTAATCGCAGAAGCGAGAGGCGAAGTGCAGGAAGCCATCGATATGGCGTATTATATGGCGGGGGAAGGACGCCGTATGTTTGGTGACACGACACAAGCTGAGATGCCGAATAAGTTCGCCATGAGCATCCGTGTGCCTGTGGGGGTGGCCGGTTTGATTACGCCGTGGAATTTTCCGATTGCCATTGCTAGTTGGAAATCGTTGCCCGCTCTCGTTACCGGTAATGCAGTTATCTGGAAGCCGGCGAATGAGACGCCGTTTATGGCGTATGAATTCGTGCGCATCTACGAAGAGGCAGGGCTGCCGAAAGGACTTATAAATCTCGTATACGGTTCCGGGGGCGAGGTAGGAGAAGCGATGGTTGGGCACCCGGACATTGATATCATCTCATTTACCGGCTCGAACGAAGTCGGAGCCGTGATTAATGAGAAAGCAGGCCGGATGCTGAAGCGTACATCGCTGGAGATGGGAGGGAAAAACGCTATCACCGTGCTTGAAGACGCGGATATCGATCTAGCTGTGGACGGTATTTTATGGAGTGCGTACGGTACAAGCGGTCAGCGTTGCACTGCATGCAGCCGCATTATCGTCCATAAGTCAGTAAAGGAACAATTGGAAGAGAAGCTGGTGGAGCGTATCGCTAAGCTTCGTATTGGGAACGGATTGGATGAATCGGTCGATGTAGGCCCGGTCATTAATCGCTCGGCGCTCGAGAGAATCGACGAATATGTACGTATTGGAGTGCACGAAGGAGCACGTCTGTTGTGTGGTGGCAGAATACTGGGGGAAACAGACGGCATAAGCGGGGGGCATTATTATGCGCCTACGCTGTTTACAGACGTAACCGCTGATATGCGCATCGCTCAGGAAGAAATTTTCGGACCCGTTACGGCATTGATTCCGGTGAAGAGTTTAGAGGAGGCGATCGAGGTGAATAACAGCGTTAAATTCGGCCTCTCCAGCTCGATTTTCACCCGGGATGTTAATCGGGTGTTCCAGGCGATGCGCGATTTCGATACTGGCATCGTGTACGTGAATGCCGGCACTACCGGAGCTGAAATTCACCTGCCGTTCGGCGGAACGAAGGGCACAGGGAACGGTCATCGTGATTCCGGGGTAGCAAGTCTGGATGTATATACCGAATGGCGCAGCGTATATGTAGATTACAGCGGGAAGTTGCAGCGTGCGCAAATCGACAATAATTGATTTGCAGTAAGCTGGAATAGAACTCCATACGATAGGAGGCAAGAAGCATGCAGTTAAATTTCATATAGCAATCAATGCCGAAGAAGCAGTGCAGCAGGCTGACATGATTATTACGGCAACAACGTCTGCCGACCCTGTACTTCCAGAGAAGCCGGGGTTATATCAAGGAAAGCTTATTGTAGGCGTGGGCTCATTTCGGCCAGAGATATGAGAGTTCCCACAGGCTTTGTTTAAGGTAGCGTCGGTGATGTATGTTGATACGGCAAGTAGCCCATGTGATTTATCGTAAAGCCAAGGAGGCAGGTATAGGACAGTCCATTAAGCTGTGAGAGATAGGAAGGTTTAGAAAGAGCGGGCAGATAGCCTGCTTTTTTTGTTTATATATGCGTGTAAATATATGAGATATGAAGTAGAATAGTAAATTGAACAAGATGCGGTCTATAGAGTGTAAGGAGAAGAAAAATGAAAGTTATTATTGCAGAAAAGCCTGACCAGGGAACGAAATTAGCTGCTCCGTTCCGCTCGAAGAAACAACAGGGATACATTGAAATCTCACCAAACGAGACATTTCAGGATGGTGCCCTCATTACGTGGGCGGTCGGTCACATATGCGAGCTGGTGGCTCCAGAGGAATATAATTCAGCCTGGAAGAAGTGGAGCTTGGACAACCTTCCTATCATTCCCGAACAATTTAAATACAAAGTAATGAAAGCGAAGGCACAGCAGTTCCAAATAATAAAAAAGCTGTTACAGCGTGCTGATGTAAATGAAATCATTCATGCGGGTGATGCGGGCCGAGAAGGTGAACTCATTGTGCGGACGATTATCCAGCAAACTGGAACGAAGAAGCCGATGAAGCGGCTTTGGATTTCTTCGTTGACGGAGAAAGCGGTACGCCAGGGATTCGCGCAACTGCGCGATGAAGCTGATACGCGAAATCTGTATTACGAAGCATACAGCCGAGCATGCGCCGACTGGGTGGTCGGCATGAATGCGTCCCGTGTCTATTCACTGTTAATGAAGCAGCATGGTGTCAACGATGTCTTTTCCGCTGGGCGGGTTCAGACGCCTACGTTGGCACTCGTTGTGAAGCGGGAGCGGGAGATTGCAGATTTTACATCCGAGCCGTTCTGGGAAGTGCTTGCCGAATTCCAGATGGATGGCAAACAGTATCAAGGAAAGTGGCAGAAAGACGGCGAATCCAGGTTGAACGATCCGAAAATGGCGGAAGCAATCGCAGCCTTCTGCCGGAATAAGCCTGCGGAAATAAAAGATGCACAGACAGAACGCAAAGAATTTCAGCCTCCGTATTTATTTAATCTATCGGGGCTACAGGCGACCGCAAATAAAGCGTATAAATTTCCGCCGAAGAAGACGCTGGATGTCGCCCAGCAATTATATGTTAAAGGATACATTTCATATCCGCGCTCGGATTCAAGTTTCGTTACAGAAGGAGAGGCACGCACCTTTCCGGAAATTCTGGAAAAGCTGGGAAGTAAGCCGGAATATGCGCCGTTCTTTCCGCTTCCGGTTCATTCGGTGCTTACGAATAAGCGCTATGTCAATGAGAAGAAAGTGACCGATCACTATGCGATTATTCCGACCGAGCAGGTTCCCGCATTGGATA
This sequence comes from Aneurinibacillus migulanus, assembly GCF_001274715.1. Lineage (GTDB taxonomy): Bacteria > Bacillota > Bacilli > Aneurinibacillales > Aneurinibacillaceae > Aneurinibacillus > Aneurinibacillus migulanus. The sequence goes on from NZ_LGUG01000004.1 coordinate 2,471,927, forward strand.
AGCTGTCGGATGACGAAAGGAAAATATACGATCTAATCGTGCGTCGCCTTCTGGCTGCACATTATGAGTCAGCCATTTTCGACTATACGACCGTGCTGACCTTCGTGGATAATCGTGCGGAATTTCTATCGAAAGGTCGCCAGCAGATACGTGAAGGCTGGCGTAAGGTGCTGTTTGGCGAAGGAGAGAAGGAGGAGGAAGAACCGCTGCTTCCACCGCTTACAGAGGGAGAGAAGGGCATGGTGGAACGCATAGCGGTAAAGGAAAGTAAGACCCAGCCGCCTAAGCGGTATACGGAAGGCCAATTAATTACGCTGATGAAGACGGCTGGCAAGCATTTAGAAGACCAGGAGCTGGAAAAAGTATTGGCGAAAACCGAAGGACTCGGTACGGAAGCGACCCGGGCCGGCATCATTACGATGCTTAAGGACCGGCGCTATATTGAGGTTAAGAAAAACCAGGTCTACGCGACACCCAAGGGCATGCTTCTCATCGCGGCGATTGGTGAAAAAATCCTCGCTTCGCCAGAGATGACGGCGCGTTGGGAGCAACGGCTCAGCGAAATAGGCCAGGGCGAAGCTTCGGCCAAGGATTTCATGGAACAAGCCAAGAAGCTGGCTGTCAAAATCATTCAAGATGCTGTGGAACAAGCAAAGAGCTGGACATTTGATAATATTGATATGGACGAAGTGAAAGCGAACGCTCCCAGTCGTAAAGGAAAAAGCAAAGCTCCGGCCAAAGTAGGTGTCTGCAAGCTGTGCGGCGGTGATGTCGTAGACAAGGGTACATTTTACGGTTGTACAAATTATTCAAAAACCAAGTGCAGTTTTACCTTCTCTAAAAAGATTCTCGGCAAAACCATTTCACAGACGAACGCTAAGAAGTTGTTGAAAGAGGGGAAAACTGACCTCATTAAAGGATTCAAAAAAGGCGATAAAGCGTTTGACGCCTATATAATATGGGACGATAAAAACGGGAAGCCATCGTTTGCTTTTCCGGACAGGAAATAGGAGGGAATGCCTTGAAGGAGACAAAGCGGAAGAGAAGGTTGGTCGCATTATGGATGGTCGGGGTGCTGGCCGTGTCTTGTGTCCCTGTATCCGCCGCTCATTTTAGGGACATGTCGGCTGCACATTGGGCATACGCAAGCATAGAATGGGCTGCGGAAGAAGGGATCGTCGGAGGATATGAGGACGGTACGTTCCAACCTTCCCGCATGGTCAGCGAGGCTGAGTTTCTTGTCATGTATATGCATTATTTTTTTAATATGAAAAGTGTTCCGACCGGGAATTTGCGGGGTGAGCATTGGGCGTCTTCCTATTATACGACTGCCGTTGACCTGCATATCCCCTTTCAGGGAGGCTCGTATAAGGATCGGCCCATTCGTCGTGGATTGGTCGCCCGTACGGTAACGAAAGCGTTAGGCTACGATTATAGTGAGAAACAGGCGGTAGAATGGCTGCTGAAAAAAGAAATTGTCACCGGGCGTACGCCGGGCAATGCAACCTATGCTTCATACGCGCCGGATGAGCCGCTCACCCGTGCGGAAGCGGCCCAGTTTTTTAAAACGCTGCACAGAAAAGGGTACACGCGTTTTATTACGAACTAAGTTCGGGTTTTGTCGATTTTTTCGTCAGACTTTTGTTTTCCCCTTTCTTGTCTCTTTGTATAATAGAGAAAAATACCGAGATAGCTTGGAGAAGGAAAGAGGGATAGGATGCCAGGAGTTCCGAAACATCCAATCGTGGTTATCGGCGGCGGCATAAGCGGTTTAATGGCGGCCCGTACGCTGGTGGAAGCGGGCGAAGAGGTGGTTATATTGGACAAAGGGCGCAGCGGCGGAGGCCGGATGGCTACCAGGGAAAGCGGCAGGGCGACGTTCGATCATGGCGCGCAGTATTTCACTGTGCGTACGCCTGAATTTGCAGCGTACGTAAAGGAGTGGAAGGCACAAGGCTGGATAACGGAATGGTTCGGCGAACCCCACGCGAGGTACCGTGCAGAAGGCGGCATGAATCGGCTCACCCGGCATCTGGCGGAGCCGCTGGATATTTGTGTGCGTGTCCGTGTGACAAGCATCGAGCCAGAGCAGAATGGCTGGCTGCTTCACTGGGTCTCGGAAGAGCAGGAATATGTGGCACAGACGTATGACGAAGTATTGCCGGAAGAAGTGTATGATCCCGGTAATAAGGCAAACATCCGGGCACGTGCGGTACTTATAACTGCTCCGCCGCCTCAGGCTTTGTATCTGCTTAGACAAGGGGGGAACCATCTGGCAGAAGAACAGGAGCGCAAGCTGGCAGCAGTCCGCTACCTTCCTTGTCTGGCGGCGCTACTGAAGCTGGATGGAGTATCCGCAGTACCAGCGCCAGGCTATGTGCGTGCGAAAAATTCGACTAACCCAGTACAGTTGGTCGTGGATAACTACCAAAAAGGCATTTCTTCGCAGCCTGCACTCACGATCTATGCTTGTGGCCAATGGTCGCGTGATCATTTTAATCAACCAGATGATGAGGTGCTTGGCCAATTGCTGCAGGAGGCCCAGGTATGGCAGGGCAGTGCCAATATTATAGAAGCGCAGCTGAAGCGCTGGCGATTCTCGTTGGCGGAAACGATGTATCCGGCACGTTTTGCTGATTTGGGCTTGCAGTCACCCGCTTTGCTTGCGGGGGATTCGTTTATCGCCCCGGAGGATGATGCGCAGCACGCGCGAATTGAGACCGCTGCGCTCTCAGGCGTCGCCGCGGCGAAGCGATTGTTAGACATATTATAACAAGGGTGTTGATTATCCTGCACTATTCGGAATGGGTAGCCACCACACCGTGCCCCAAACGGGCGTCGGTTCGTCTCCGCACGGAAGCGTAGCGGGACGCTTTTTGCCCCATCCAGGTGAGATCGCAAAACATCTGGGTAGACGCGAAGAGGGAGACAGTTGCGGTCCTTTTTCGCCTGGCTGGGGCAACCGCTCGGGAAGGGAGACGAAAAGCCTTGTTTGTGTCCAGTTGTGGTGGTATTTTCCTCTCAAAACAATCAACACCCTTGGTATCCATAGATGGATAGAAAAGAATGACGCGTACGGCGTGCGTTCCCTTTGTTTTTCTAGTGTGGAGCGTGTGGCGCCAAGGACGAAATCGACCGGCAACTGTCTCCTGCCTTGATACACCCATATGTTTTGCCGGTCCGGCCTTGGCGTCACAAAGCGGCGTATCTCTTCCTTGCGAGAAAAAGACGAGGGAACACGTCGACGCGTGCATCTTATTTCTTCCAATCTATGGATAATAAACAGGCGTGATATTATAAACTTTTTCGCTCTTAGCTTAGGTTCATCATCTGGGCATAAGAGCTTTTTTATTTTCGATGTTTCCTGTGCCTGCTAATGGCGAGTTATAAAATATAGACATTTTTTTCAATTTTTTATAAAATAGATCATGACTATAGAACTATGATTGGTGCGGTCCGCAATCAAAAAGATAGAGGTGGAAAAGCCCATGCAAGACGAAAGTATAACTTCGCTACGGCAAACGGAACAGAAATACCAGAGTCTGTTAGAGAAGCTGCACAATGTTGTATACAAAGTGCGTTGCGAAACAGAAGCAGAGGCAACATTCGTTTACACGATGTTTGAAGGTAGGGTAGCGAAGCGGCAAGGGCTGACGACCGAAGCGGTAAGAGGGAAGACGCCGCAGGAGTTGTTTGCACCGCAATTTGCTGGATATCTGCAGGTGCAATACGAGAAGGCCTGGAGGGGAGAGCCTGTTATCCACGAGCTTATGTGGGAACAGGAAGTATATTACGTTTCCCTCATGCTATCGGAAGATGAGAGCGGCGAGAGGGAGCTCATCGGCTGCTCGCTGGATTTGACCTTGTGTAGGCAGGCAAAGCGGCAAATTGAGCGCATGAAGAAATATGACGCGCTGACCGGTCTGCCCAATCAGCTTGCGTTTGACGAAAGCTTACAGCAAGCAGTGAGTGGTGAACATGGGAGCGGACGTTTGTTTACGTTGATGATTATTGATATTGATAAGTTTAAAATGATGCATGCTGCCATCGGACGGACGCCAAGCGAAGCTGTACTCGCTCATGTTGCGAAGAAACTTTCCCAGGTGTTCGATGAGCGAACGATGCTGGCCCGTCTAAGTAAAGATAACTTCGCGGCGGTGCTCAGAGGCATTACGCAAGAGGAGGCCAAGGCGAAAGCAACCGAAATTATCTCGCTTATTACATCTCCGATCCAAACGAGCGATACGGCCATCCATATGACGGCTAGCGTAGGCATGAGCGCATATCCGATAGATGGAAGCGAACCAGAAGAAATTCTGAAGAAAGCGGAAACGGCTATGTACCGGGCGAAAGAGCGGGGCGGTAACTGCTATTGTTTTTATTCTCAGGAGATGACGCGTATCGGGGAACAATGGGTGCTGCGCAGCGAACTTCGCAATGCAGTTCAACGTAACGAGCTGTTTCTACATTACCAGCCGCGCTATGAAGTTGGAAGCAACAAACTAGTGGGGATGGAGGCGCTCGTCCGTTGGCTGCATCCAGAGAACGGGATTATGTTTCCGAGTACATTCATCAGCCTAGCCGAAAAGACAGGCTTGATTCTTGAGATTGACCGTTGGGTGCTGGAAGCGGCATGCGCTCAGGTGAAGCAATGGCAAGAGGTGGGAGAAATCCATGCTTCCGTTTCAGTCAACCTATCGTACTTACATTTTAAAGAGCCAGATTGTGTACAAATGGTGATGGATATCTTGCGAAAGACAGGCCTACATCCTGGATGGTTAGAAGTAGAATTGACGGAGAGTGTATTCGTGGAAGAGGCGGAAGTTGCGCTCGATGTCATGCAACAATTAAAAAAACTTGGCGTTCGCATTGCTATCGATGACTTTGGTACAGGATATTCGGCACTTCATTATTTGAAGAAATTCCCGTTCGATACGTTGAAGATTGACAGGTCATTTCTGGAGAACGTAACGATTTCCGAAGCGGACGGTGTGATTTTGCGTACGGTGATCGATATGGCCAAAAAGCTTAACCTGAGAGTGGTAGCCGAAGGCGTAGAGACGGAAGAACAGTTAAGCTACTTGCGCGAGCATGCATGTGACGAGGTACAGGGATACTTGCTTAGCCGCCCCGTTCCGGAAGAACAGATGGAAAAACTTCTTTTTTCCATAAGCAACTGATTCATTTCTTCCCGTTAATCAGGTATGATGGAAAAGGAAAGCCAGGCAATCAAACGCTACTGATATGCATCTTGATTAGGGGGATTTAGTTATTTCATGAGCTTGTTAACCGTTGAAGATTTAAGCCATACGTTTGGCGATCGTACATTGTTTAAGAACGTTTCATTTCGTTTGCTTCCAGGCGAACACGTCGGATTGGTCGGCGCGAACGGCGTAGGCAAGTCTACATTAATGAATATACTGACAGGACAATTAATTCGTGATTCTGGAAAAGTAGAGTGGACGCCGCGCGTCCGTTATGGATATCTTGACCAGCATACGGTGCTGACACCGGGTAAGACGATACGTGATATACTCAAAGACGCGTTTTTGCCGCTGTTCGAGCTGGAAAAAGAACTAATGGTCATTTCCGAGAAGATGGCGGATGCGACGCCGGAAGAGTTGGAGAAGCTGCTAGAAGAGATGGGTGATATTCAGGAGCAGCTCGATGCAAGCGGGTTTTATCTCATCGATGTTAAAGTAGAAGAGATGGCGAACGGTCTGGGGCTTGACGCAATCGGCCTTGACCGCGATGTGTCGGCACTGAGCGGCGGACAACGGACAAAAGTTCTACTCGCGAAGCTGTTACTTGAAAAACCGATGGTATTGCTGCTCGATGAGCCGACCAACTATCTTGATGTTGAACATATTGATTGGTTGAAGACATACCTGAAGGAATATCCGTTTGCTTTTATTTTGATTTCGCATGATACGGAGTTCATGAACGATGTAGTCAGCGTTATTTATCACCTCGAATTCTCAAAACTGACTCGCTACAGCGCAACGTATGAGAAATTTCTCGATATGGCTGACATGAATAAGCAACAGCATATTAGTGCATACGAGCGCCAGCAGGACTATATTAAGAAAACAGAAGATTTCATTCAGCGTAACAAGGCACGCTACTCAACAAGCGGCCGTGCCCGCAGCCGGCAGAAGCAATTGGAGAAGCTGGATCGGATTGACCGTCCGGAGACTGCACCTAAGCCGACGTTTACGTTTAAGGAATCACGGGCTAGTGGCAAAACGGTATTCGAGGCGCAAAACCTCGTTATCGGCTACGACCGCCCACTGTTGCCTAAGATGGACATGATAGTGGAACGGGGCGAGAAAATTGCCATCGTCGGCTGTAACGGTGTTGGGAAATCCACGCTGCTGAAGACCATTCTTGGAAGAATAAAACCGTATGACGGTTCTGTATATCAGGGCGATTTCCTGCATCCGGCGTACTTTGAGCAGGAAGTAAAGGCCGGGAACGTAACAGCGCTTGATGATGTATGGAACGCGTTTCCGAGCATGAATCAGCATGAAGTGCGCGGTGCATTGGCGCGCTGTGGACTAAAGAATGAGCATATTAACCGGCCGCTTAATATGCTGAGCGGTGGTGAGCAGGCGAAAGTACGTCTGTGCAAGTTACTGATGGACGAGAGCAACTGGCTTTTATTCGATGAGCCGACGAACCATCTTGATGTTGTTGCGAAGGAAGAGTTGAAGCGGGCGCTAAAAGAATACAAAGGGACCGTTTTGCTCGTGTGCCATGAACCGGATTTTTATGAAGATTGGGTAACCCGTGTCTGGAATGTGGAAGAGTGGGCAACAAATGTGAGTATATAACCGTTTTTGTAAGAGGGGTGAGGATGTGTTCCTGCCTCTCTTTTTCTTGTGTTATCTTTGAGAAAGAGGAAAATAAAAGAAAACAGTAAGGAGTGACATGCTTGAATAAGCAAGAGGAACGATGCATGGCTTGCGGTAAGCCAGTAGTGGAGCTTGTCTATGCGATTTATCGCAGCGAGGCATCCGACAAAAAGGATGAGGCAGAAAGTATAGCCGGATTTTTGTGCGAAACATGTGGGCGCAAGCATAAAATGAAACCAATAAAGCCAAAAAATCCGTTTGCAAAGCTTGAAAAATTAAAACAGGGGTGAATATATGTCGCGAAAGTGGGTGGAAGAGGAGAGTCGCCATTGGGTTGAGCGGGGGATTATCACAGAGGAGCAGCGCCGACAAATCGTCGAGCTATATCCATATAAAAGAAGCATAAGCGAAAGATTGCCGATTTTCGGTGCGCTTTTGATAGGCGCCGGTATCTTAACATTTGTTGCATCCAACTGGTCAGCCATTCCGCAGCTTTTCCGTTTGCTGCTTATCATCATCACGATGAGCGGTTTTTATGGGTTTGGCTACCGTAATGAGAAGCGCGGTGCTAAAGTCCTCGGGATATCGTTGCTTGCGCTTGGTGTGATTACGTTTGGCGCGGGTATTTTCCTGACGGGTCAAATGTTCCACTTGGTTGCGTATGATGCGCGCGCATTTATTATTTGGTCGTTGCCTGCTATCATATTAGTCTGGCTATACCGGGGAAGGCTACTGTATTTTCTTGTTCTGGCCATTCTGAACGCCGGCCAGTTATACAGCGCGATTTCTTTTCAACAATTCAGTTGGCTGCTGCTCGTTCTATTGCTTGCAGGGGCTGGCGGATATGCCCTGCAGAACAGGCAACGCATCATTTTCACAACGCTTACACCAAGCATTTTGCTGCATGGCCTGCTCTATTTGATTGTAGAAAATCAGGCGGTGGGGTGGCTGGTACTCATAGCATCCATCTTATACACGATGCTGGATTGGCTCTCCGATCGTCCGGCCCGGATTGCGGGTCAGTTAGGAGCGCTTATATCTGCGTTTTTCCTTAATGTGTTCTTTATTTTCTTTCTCGGCGAGATGGGAAATGAAAAAGTACCGCTTGCGATTGTGTTTTTCATTTTATTTGCAGGCGCGTTTGTACTTTCCTATCTGGGCAAGCGTCGGCATGGCGAGGCATTAACACTTGTGGAGTGGACGGTTTTCCTTCCATTCTTTTATTGGGGAGCGGGCGGCGATGTTATGTATTTGCTTATATTGTTCGTTTTCTCAGGCTATTTGTTATGGATAGGATACCGAGAAGATTGGAGCAACAAGGTTAATGCAGGAACGCTGCTGTTTTTGTTTAGCACGTTTATCGGATATATTCAGGTTGCCTGGGACTTTCTTCCGAAATCACTGTTTTTCCTTGTAGGCGGTCTGCTATTGTTTGCACTAAATGCCTTCTTGCAGCGACAGCGACGCAAGCTGCTGCATGATGAGGATAAAGGAGGTGGCCAGGTATGAAGAGAAGGGCCCCTTTCCTGTTTGCCGTCTTGGTGTTGGTGCAGGTATTGTTTCTTGGTGGAATGGCCGCCTCATACTATGCGGTGGATGCAGTTGGTAAGGAAATTCGGTTAAAAACGGCACCTGTGGACCCCCGTGATTTGTTCTATGGAGATTATGTTAGGCTTTCCTATGAAATTAGTGCGCTTCCATGGTCGGTGTGGAAAGGCGAAGAACAGCCAGAAGAAGGGCAAACAGTCTATGTTATATTGCACAAGGACGGAGCGTATGATAGCGCCGTGGCTGTCTATCCTGTAAAGCCACAGACAAAGGATGGGGAAACCGTTCTCCAGGCACGCGTCCGTGGCGCAGGAGATTCGGAGCACCTTAATCTACTCTACGGATTTGAACGTTACTATGTAGAAGAGAATACGGGTAGAGAATTGGAAGAGCATTCTGGCCAGGCAATTGTCACGGTTAAAGTCGCGTCCTGGAGGCAGTCGAAGATTACCGGACTGGTATTTGAACAATAGAAAAACAAAGATCTGCATGCATATCGTTCACATCTGTGATATACTAGCATAAAAAATTGCGCGGCAACGAAGCCCCTGTCTTATTTGACGGGGGCTTTTCTGCGTTCGATTGGAGGAAGATGCATGACGGAAGAAAAAAAGCGGTTTATCCAGGAGTTTGTACCGGGAAAGCAGATTACGTTAAGCCACCTCATTGCCAATCCAGATGAAGACATGTTCGAGAAGCTCGGTATTCCATATGGCGGAGCGATTGGCATTTTGACATTAACGCCGAGCGAAACGGTGATTATCGCCGGTGATTTGGCGACCAAAGCCGCCCATGTAACCATTGGATTTCTCGACCGGTTTACCGGAAGCCTCGTATTGGTGGGTAGTGTATCTGAAGTAGAGACGGCGATGCAGCAAATTAATGAATTTCTTGAGCGCAATCTCGGCTATACACCTTCACGCATTACCAAATCGTGACGGAAGGAGAGATATTTTATGGCGAAGGCAAAGCAACATCGTGCGATGCTTATCGGAGCGATTGGCGCCGGCAAGTCTACGCTGACGAACGCGCTGCTTGGTCGCGATGTGCCGGCAATAAAAACGCAATCGCTCCTCTATTATGATTGGATTGTAGATACGCCGGGAGAGTATACGGAAAATCCGTTATTCTACAAAAATATCATGGCTACGGCGCTTGAAGTGACACACGTATTGTTTGTTCAGGATGCAACCAAGTCGAAAACGATCTTCCCTCCCGGATTCGCTTCCGGCATACCGAAGCTATCCATCGGCGTGGTGACTAAAATCGATGCACCGAATGCTGATCGAGTTCGTGCAGCAAAGCAGATAAGGAAAGCGATGCCGGATGGCCCTATCGTATATGTATCCGCCTACGAGAAGCAAGGTCTGGATGAAATCCGTTCGCTCGTAGCGTGCAACTCACGCCTGCAGATGAGAGAGTATTGCTTGAATTTAGAATCAACAAATATTTCGGATATGTAAACCTTTACACGGTTTATATTTTTTAGTATGATAATGATAATAAAATGAATATCAAACAGGCAAAGGCGCCTATCAACAATGGGGAAGTGTGCATGTTGAAGGAGCCTTTTTTGTTAAAAGGAGTCTTTCTCATGAACGATGTGCTAGACACCCGACATATCAGGCATCTATGCCAACAATACACTTCACTTACCGAGGAAGATATTCAAATTATCGTAAACAAAAGCGAAATGCTACAGACGATGGCGGATGTATCACAGGCTAATATGTTCATCGATTGTCCGATGAAGGATAGGAAAGCCGTCATTGTGGTAGCGGAAGCGTCTCCCACGACGACGCACTCAATATATAAAGAAACCGTGGTGGGAAAAGAAGTGTTCGAATCGTACGAGCCTGGTGTATTCCGCACTTATCGAACCGGAAAGCCGGCACTGATGAACAGAGCGGTTACACAGGAAGGACACCATGTCAAACAGAATGTCGTACCTATAAAGAACGATAAACAACAGACGATTGGCATGTTGATTCTAGAGCAGGACATTACGCTTCAAGTCAAACATGAAAAAGAATTAGCCCTCTTATCGGAGACGACCCAGGAGTTCAGCCGTACCTTCTGGGATTTGATTGCAAAAGAGCAATCCATCCCGGATGTTATCGAAGAAGCACTGCTCCTTCTACATGAAGACGGATCGATTTTATATGCGAACAACTCGGCTATTGGATTGATGGAATCGCACAGCGAGCGAACCCGGGAGAACTGTCTAAACGTAAAAGTAAACGAAATATTTCCGTTCATCGAAGAAGACGATTATTTACACGATGGAGTGCTCCAGCGCGAAGTCCATAATCAGGGAGCGGTATATATTTTACGCAGCGTTTGCCTGCAGCAGAAAGATAAGAAGCGGCGCCTGCTCGTATATTTGCAGGATATTACCGATTTAAGAGACAAGGAGCGCCAGTTAATGGTTAAATCAGCGGTCATCCAGGAGATTCACCACCGGGTTAAGAACAATTTGCAGACGGTTGCGGGGCTTTTACGTCTACAGATGAGACGAGGTGTTCCGGATGAAGCAAAGGGGCTTTACCAGGAGTGCTTAAACCGGATTGTCAGCATTGCAACCGTTCATGAAGTCCTGTCCTATAACGGTATTGAGCGTGTCGCCATGAATCAGGTTATCGAGAAAGTGGCACGCATGTTGGTGTATAATATGTCGTCTGAAGAATGCAAAGTCGACATCGTGATGGAAATCGAGGAGATTGCCCTGCAGTCTAAGCAGGCAGTGTCGCTTGCTCTTATCCTGACCGAGCTGGTGCAGAACTGTTTAAAGCATGGCTTTATCGGCAGGCCGTCAGGCGTTATCTGTATTGAGTTCCGCCTTACAGGAGATGAAATTCGACTGTGTGTGGATGATAATGGAAAAGGCTTTGAAGCACAGTCCGCTACGGACCAGCTAGGCCTTGAAATCGTTCGGAATTTGACGCACTTCGACTTGGAAGGAGCATTCAATATTACGCAGAATGCGGACGGAGGAACGCGAGCCAGCGTTTCTTTTCCGGCGGAACAGGGGGAATGAGCGCATGAATAAAGGCAGAATCATGGTGGTCGATGACGAGTCTATTCTGCGCATGGATATCAAAGAAATGCTGCAGGAGGCTGGTTATGATGTCGTAGCGGAAGCAAACAATGGAGAAGCCGCTATTGAATTGGCCGCCCAACATGTTCCGGATTTAATCGTAATGGACGTGAAAATGCCAAAAATGAACGGGGTAAAAGCGGCGAGAATTATTAATCGTTCCTTTGATATTCCAACCATTCTCTTGACCGCATATACGGAGGAAGAATTAATCGCGGAGGCGAGAGAAGCGTTCATCTTCGGCTATCTTGTTAAACCGATTACTGAAAGAGATTTAATGCCGGCGGTAGAAGTCGCCATCGGACAGGCGCGACGCGTCAAATCATTGATGGGAAGCCTGAAAGAGATGGAGAAAAAGATGGAGAGCCGCAAACGGATAGAACGGGCAAAAGGCATTCTTATGGATGTGTACCAGATCAACGAAGAGCGCGCCTACCAAACGATGCGTACCTATTGTATGAATACACGCAAGACGATGGATGAAGTCGCCGCTTATATTCTGCATAACCGGAAATTAGATGTACAATCCGTTCTATAAACGTGCAAATGGTACGACCGCAAAAAAGAATATTCTGAGGCAAAGGCGCCTTATGCGATGAAAGACACTGACTCATCGTGTAAGGCGCCTTTTTGCGCGGGGGAAAGGAGGCAGGACATGCGCCGGAGGGATCGTGGGATAGAACACATTATTAGCGCGGGCATCGATATTGGAACGAGCACGACCAAACTGGTTATCAGCCGGTTTTCGTTAATGAATACAGCGGGTGCAAGCCACGTACCGCGCATTGAAATCATTGATACCGAAATTTTGTACAAAAGTCCGATTTACCGTACACCGCTTTCGCAAGGAGATGAAATTGACATGCCAGCTGTCTTTGCGCTTGTACGCAACGAATATTCGAAAGCTGGTATACGTGAGAACGAAATTCAGACCGGAGCGGTTATTATTACCGGTGAAACGGCGACAAAACGAAATGCTGAGGAAATGGTGCGTCGATTATCCGACGAAGCGGGAGAGTTTCTCGTCGCTACGGCAGGTCCTGATCTCGAGGGAATGATCGCAGCCAAAGGCTCGGGGGCATATGAACATTCAAAAAGGACAGGTCGCACGGTTGCAAATATTGATATCGGTGGCGGCACCGCTAATATTGCTGTGTATCAAGCTGGATTGTTCAAGGGAACATGCACGCTTCATATCGGCGGCAGACTCATCGAATATGAGGAAAAGCGGATTGTGAAGTTATCCCGTCCGGTGCAGGCGCTGCTTGAGATGCAGAAATGGGATTTGAGGATAGGTGATGCATCCGATTCTCCGATAATTGGACGGGTAGCGAATGCCATGGCAGAAACGCTGGCCCGAATTCTCGCTGGACAAGCAACTGCGGAAGATGAGCCATTATTGCTAGGTCATCCGCCGAATTGGGACGTAACGGTAGAGGACATTATGTTTTCCGGGGGCGTAAGCGAATGCATCTACCGCCTGGAGCCAAACGATACAGACGGAACGAACGCATCTGTCTATCATGATATGGGTGTGCAGTTAGCCGAGACGCTACGCACCCATCCGAGGCTCGCGCGCTGGAGGTGGGTTCACCCGCTTGAAACCGTAAGGGCGACCGTGCTGGGAGCTGGCACGCAGACCACGGAAATAAGCGGGGCCACCATTCAGGTTGAACGTGAAGTGTTGCCGCTTAAAAATCTGCCTGTACACCGAATTTCGTTCGGGCACGAAACGGAAGGCCTGCAAGATAAAATCTTCCGGGCGGTAGAACAGGCACTTGAACTGTATGATCCGGGACAGGAGGGGCGCAATTTCGCTCTGTATCTGTCCGAGATGCCCCATCTAAGGTTTCATGATGTACAGCATATCGCTGCCTCGTTGAATGAAGCGTTGCGTCGTCAGTCGGATCAGCGTCAACCGATTGTCGTCGTTACGGAGAACGATATCGCCAAAGTGCTCGGTCAATCACTTCAGGTTATACAGCGGGAGCGCGGCATTCTCTGCATCGACCAGATTCGAGTCGAGAACGGAGATTACCTTGATATCGGTCGCATGCTGCATAGCGGCGTAGTACCGGTAGTCGTCAAAACGCTCGCGTTTCATTCGTAAGAAAGGAAGGAGTAGAGATGAGGCTATGAGGCTGAAAACAATGCTGCAAGGCCAAACATATGAATTTAAAGATCTAAAAGAACTGTTCGCCAAAGCGAATGAAGAAAAATCCGGGGACCGTCTCGCGGGATTGGCTGCAGAAACGGTACAGGAACGAATTGCTGCAAAACAAGTACTGGCTGGCTTGACGCTGGAGGATATTCGAAACCATCCGCTTCTTCCGCCAGAGGAAGATGAAGTCTCCCGCATTATCGAAGAACAGGTAAACGATACGATTTTTGCGGATATCAAAGGTTGGACGGTAGCCAAGCTGCGTGAATATATTCTTGATGACCACGTAGGCGACCGTGAGTTGAAACGGTTAAGCCGCGGCTTGACGAGCGAAATGATTGCCGCCACAGGTAAGCTGATGTCTAATCTTGATCTGATTCATGCAGCTAATAAAGTCGAAATCATTTCCCGATGCAATATCGCTATTGGGCAGAAAGGAACCCTTGCATCACGGCTGCAGCCAAACCATCCGACTGACAATGTAGATGGGATGCTCGCTTCTATGAAAGAAGGGCTGTCCTATGGAGTAGGCGACGCGGTAATCGGTATTAATCCGGTCGATGATTCGGTAGAAAGCGTAAAGCGTTTACTGCATGCAACGCACGATTTCATTGAAGGTTGGAACATTCCAACACAAAACTGTGTGCTGGCACATGTAACTACCCAGATGAAAGCAATTGAACAAGGAGCGCCGGCAGCGATGATTTTCCAGAGCATCGCGGGAACAGAGGCTGCTAACCGTTCATTCGGCATTAGTGTATCGCTTCTGGAGGAAGCACAGCAGATGATTATGGAAAAAGGCACAAGCCATGGACCACAGCGTCTGTATTTTGAAACCGGACAGGGCTCGGAGCTATCGGCAGAAGCGCATCATGGAATCGACCAGATGACGCTCGAAGCTCGCAACTATGGTTTCGCCCGCAAGTTTGACCCGTATATTCTCAATACGGTCGTCGGTTTCATCGGACCTGAATATCTGTATGACAATAAACAGGTTATCCGTGCCGGGCTTGAAGATCATTTCATGGGTAAGATGCATGGTATTTCGATGGGAGTGGATATTTGTTATACGAACCATATTCGCGCCGACCAAAATGATATAGAGGAACTCGGCGTATTGCTGACGGCCGCTGGTGTTAACTTCATTATCGCCGCACCGATGGGTGATGATTGTATGCTGAATTACCAATCAATGAGCTATCACGACATTGCCACGCTGCGTCAAACACTTGATCGGAAGCCGGCACCTAAGTTTGCGGCATGGCTGGAACATATGGGAATTACAGAAGACGGCAAGCTGACTGAGAGGGCAGGCGACCCGACGATTTTCTCGGAATAGGAGGGATGAATATGGACCAGCAGCTAATCGAAACCGTGACCCGACTTGTCATGGAGAAGTTGAAAGACGCAGAAAATGGACAGTCGAACCCTGTCACTGAGTCGAAGCCAAAGCAGGAAAAAAGGAATTATGGTTCCGTTAAGGTATGGGACCATGTCGGAGAAGAACGAGCACCAAAATCATTTGTGTCCCAAACCGCTTCTATTTCTGAACAGTCGGTACGGCAATCGAAACCAGAAGATACGAAAGGCAAAAATCCTGGTGTTGACAAGCCAAGAAACAAGGAACAGCTAGCAGAATTGATGAAACAAACTCCAGCACGTATCGGAATTGGCCGTGCCGGACTCCGGCCTAAGACGGATGCATGGCTTTCGTTCCGTTTCGACCACGCAGCTGCGGTGGATGCGGTATACGGTACGGTGTCTGAAGACATATTGAAACGGCTGAATTTATTTAGCGTTGTTACTCGTGTGAATAACAAGCAAGAGTATATTCTCCGCCCGGACTTAGGACGACGCTTGGGCGATGAGGCCAAGAAAACATTGAAGGAGCGCTGCAAACACAAGCCTAAAGTGCAAATTGTTGTCTCCGATGGACTTAGCTCCCAGGCGGTAGAAGCCAACGTGGAAGATACGTACTTGGCGCTTAAGCAGTCGTTGACAGCGCTCGGTATTGAGATGGGGACACCGTTCTTCGTGGAACGAGGACGTGTTGCGGTCATGGATGATATCGGTGAAGTGTTGGAACCGGAAGTCGTGGTGCTACTTATCGGCGAGAGACCGGGGCTGGTCAGTGCCGAATCCCTTAGTGCATACCTGTGCTATAAGCCGCGACACGGTACTGTGGAAGCCGATCGTATGGTTATCTCAAATATTCATGCAGGTGGTATCCCGCCGGTGGAAGCGGGGGCGTACCTAGGTAATGTCGTCCAGAAAATCCTGCGGTATGAAGCGAGCGGCGTTTCGCTTGTACGCAAGGAACAATAGCGAAGGAGGGTTGAGAGGTGGAACTTCAGCCGATTAAAGCGGAAGTGCTGGCGGTACGAATGATTCCGAATGTGGATACGGCACTGGCGGAACAGTTACAGCTTACATCCGGACACCGCAGCCTGGGTATGATTACAACGACGATTGATGATATCGGGTATACGGCGCTCGATGAAGCGACGAAACGAGCGGAAGTGGAAGTGGTGTACGCGCGTTCGTTTTATGCGGGTGCGGCTCATGCTTCGGGTCCTCTTTCCGGGGAATTCATTGGCATTATTGCCGGACCGACTCCTGACGAAGTGGAGAGCGGAATGGAAGCCGCGCAGAATATAATTGAGCATGATGCGCATTTTGAAGCGCTGAATGATGATGGAAGCCACGCCCTATATGCACATGTTATCGCACGTACGGGAGCCTATCTATCCAAAATTGCGGGGATTAATGAAGGTGAACCACTCGCATATCTAATCGCCCCACCGCTTGAAGCGATGTATGGATTGGATGCGGCACTGAAAGCAGCCGATGTGCAGCTAGCCGCTTTTTATGGCCCGCCCTCGGAAACGAATTTTGGCGGTGGCCTGTTGACAGGTACACAATCGGCCTGTCAGGCGGCTGCGGCTGCGTTTCGTGATAGCATCATCCGGGTGGCGCGCCAGCCCCTTATCTGGTAAGTCAACGGAGCGGAAAGGAGTGAGTAGAAGTGCAACTCGACAAAGATTTGCAATCGCTGCAAGCAATGCGCCACGCTGTACGTCGAGCGAAGGAGGCGCAGCGGGAATTTAAAGGTTATTCACAGGAACAGGTCGACCGCATTGTCAAGGCGATGGCCGATGCGGCCTACGAACAGGCACATAAGCTAGCTAAGCTTGCGGTGGAAGAAACCGGGCTTGGCATTGTAGAACATAAGACCATCAAGAACCAGGTCGGATCAAAGGATGTGTACGAATCGATTGCAGAAGTGAAGACAGTAGGCATCGTTCGGGAAATTCCAGAGAAAAAAGTGGTGGAAATCGCCTCGCCGTTTGGCGTAATTGCCGGCATTGTACCGGTAACCAATCCGACGTCTACCGCCATTTTCAAAAGTTTAATCGCGCTTAAAGCGCGCAATGCCATCGTATTCAGCCCGCATCCTTCGGCGGCCCGCTGCACGGTGGAAGCGGCTCGTATCTGCCATCAGGCTGCTGTGGCCGCCGGGGCGCCGGAAGGTATCATTGGCTGGATTGAGGAACCGACGATGGATGCGACCGAAGGGTTGATGAAACATCGTGACGTTAACTTGATTCTGTCGACCGGGGGAGGGGGTCTCGTCCGTGCAGCATACAGCTCAGGCAAGCCCGCATACGGAGTCGGCCCAGGGAATGTACCGGCATATATCGAGAAAACAGCGAATGTTGCACAGGCGGTACGACGCATTATCGATAGCAAGACATTTGATAACGGAACGATTTGCGCCTCGGAACAGGCGGTCATTGCCGACCGTAACGTACGGGAACAAGCGTTGCGCGCCTTTCGCAACAACGGTGCGTACATCCTGAACGAGGAAGAGAAAAAGAAAGTGGAAGACGTAATCTCTCCGGTACGTGGAAAGCTCAATTCTGCTATCGTTGGCAAGAAGGCAGCTGTTATCGCTGAGATGGCGGGGATCCGGGTGCCGAAGGAAACGACGCTGCTGCTGGCAGAAGAAACGGAAGTCAGCAAGAATATTCCGTTTTCGATTGAGAAGCTCTCACCTATTCTCGCATTCTATACAGTAAATGGATGGCAGGAAGGGAGCGACTTGTGCGAGCGTTTGCTGGCGCTGGGCGGCCGTGGACATACATTGTCGCTTCATACGGAAGATACAGAGGTAGCCCGGACGCTGGCACTGCGCCTGCCTGTGTCGCGTATTCTCGTTAATACACCGTCGGCGCTGGGCGCCGTAGGAGCCACTACCGGTCTGGCTGCATCGCTGACTTTAGGCTGTGGTACATTCGGCGGCAACATTACGTCGGACAACCTGACGGCGCACCATTTGATGAATCTTAAACGTCTTGCATACGGCACAAAAGATATCGCTGTACCAAAACCAGGCAGTGGTGTGCCGAATACCCGGCAGGCAGAACCGCAAGCGAAAGGCGAAGGAGAGCAGATTGAGCAGGCCGTAGCGCAAGTTCTTGCTAAAATCGGCCCGGTCGGCAAGATAGACAAGCAAACCGTTGCTACCCTGGTTGATAAAGTGCTCGCACAACTTTAACTTGAAGATTCTTTATGAAGATGAAAAACAATGCATTTACAATTAAGGAGGAGAAAAAACATGGCAAGAGAATTAACAGCATTAGGTATGATTGAGACAAAAGGATTGGTTGCTTCCGTAGAGGCAGCAGATGCAATGGTGAAAGCGGCGAACGTTCATCTCGTAGGCAAAGTGCATGTTGGCGGTGGTTTGGTGACGGTACTAGTACGCGGTGATGTTGGCGCAGTAAAAGCGGCAACTGATGCTGGTGCAGCTGCAGCGCAGCGCGTAGGCGAGCTTCTGTCCGTACATGTCATTCCTCGCCCGCACAACGAGCTTGAAAGCATCTTACCGAAGCTTGAACCGCAACAATAATGACGTACGATACAGTCCTTATCGAGCGCATTGTGGCTGAGGTAATCGGCCGTCTACGTCCTGAAACGGAGCCGACTCGGCCGACTCGGCCTGGCCTGCTGCTCGTCTATCCGGGCGAATTCGAGTCGCAGGCGGTAGCTGTCGTCGAAAAAGAATTACAGGCAGGATGGAACGTCTATCATGCGCAGGTAGATGAGATGGAGCATGTCTCGCTTCATCGTGATGTGAAACGGTTAGTTTTTTTACAGACAGACCAGGATTTGCTAATGCGCGGGGCATTAGGTTTAACAGGAACTGTTGCAAGTCAATTGCTGGCGGAAGGGCTTTTGCGGGGAATCCCCGCCCTGCTCGTTCCGTGTTCATCGTTGAAGTGGTTGTTGGACGTAAGAGCAGGGGAAGCTGTACTGCCTCCGGCGGCTAAACGGTATCGTCAGCATATCCGGACGCATGCGGCAGAGCTTGGTACGTTCGGTGCAACCCTTGGTTCAATGGCCGATGTGCTGGCATTGGCTGACGCTTCCGTTGAGGAAGAGATTGCGGGAGCGGGTATAGAGGGACGTGCTCCTCGCCCTGAACGGGCAGCTGTATTTGAAGGAAAAGTATTGACACAAAACGATGTGCAGCAGGCGAAGGAGCGGGTATTGTATGTATCCCCTTCCACCGTGGTCACTCCGTTGGCCCGGGATGCAGCGCGGACAAACGGCGTGACCATTCAGGTAAACGAGAGGTGATCGCGTTATGCGCATCGGAACGATAATCGGTAATGTATGGGCGACACGCAAAGAAGATGGACTGACTGGATTAAAGTTTCTCTTTGTACAATTAGAAGATACGGGCGGCAAGCCGATCGATGCGCCGCTCATCGCTGCCGATCGTATTGGTGCCGGCATCGGTGACACTGTCATGGTGACGACGGGCAGTGCCGCCCGTTTCGCGATCCCGGAACGGGATGTGCCGGTGGATGCGGTAATAATCGGTATTGTAGACTCAATTGATGTGGAAAGTAGGTGAAAACCATGGCAAAGGCACTTGGCATGATAGAGACAAGAGGATTAATCGGATCGATTGAAGCGGCAGATGCGATGGTAAAGGCAGCCGATGTACGGTTGATATCACAGGAGAAAGTAGATGCTGCATTAGTGACCATATTTGTTGAAGGAGATGTCGGCGCTGTACAGGCAGCCCTTGAGGCGGGAAGAGCGGCCGCAGAGCGTGTCGGCGAACTCGTTTCAAGTCATTTCATTCCCCGACCGGATGACGAGGTACATCATATTCTAAAAAAGCCTGAACCGGTGGCTTCGTCCTCGCCTGTCCAAGGTACGGCGAAAACGGGCACCGGTACGGGAAATAAGCGCAGGAAGGAAACGAAAGAAACAACCATTCCGCCACAGGATACGGCCGCACAGGCAGGACCGGAACCGGGAGCTTTGGAAGAGGGGGAGCCTAACGAATCCGACGGAGGACAGGATGTTGATAAACGCCGCAAGCGGTAGCTTGCGGCAGAATGAAAGGAGGGATAAAGAATGAAGCTTTCATGCGTTATAAAAGGTAATTCCTATTCATTCACATCGGTTAAAGACGTGCTAGCGAAGGCAAGTGAAGAGAAGTCGGGCGATCAGATGGCGCGTGTCGCGGCACAATCTTCGCTTGAGCGTATGGCGGCAAAAGTCGTGCTCAGCGAGTTTACGCTTGCGGATATATATGAGAACCCGGTCATTCCGTATGAAGAGGATGAAGTAACTCGAATCATTTATGACGGAATCAATCTTTCCATTTATAATGAAATAAAAAATTGGAGCATTGGTGAACTCCGCAATTACATATTATCTCATCGAACAGGTCCTCATGAACTTACCCGGATTGGCCGTGGTCTTACGAGCGAGATGATAGCGGCTGTAGCCAAGCTGATGTCAAGCATGGATTTGGTCATAGCTTCCCAAAAAATACGTCCTACTGCGCATTGTAATACACGCATCGGAGAGAAGGGGAGACTGGCGTTTCGTTGCCAACCGAATCACCCTACTGATGATCCAGAGGGGATTCTCTTTTCTATGAAAGAAGGGTTATCTTACGGGGCGGGTGACGCTGTTATCGGTATCAATCCAAACGTCGATACAGTAGAATCTGTCTCACGTCTGTTGCACATGTCGCACGATTTCATGATGAAGTGGGAGATCCCTACACAAAATTGCGTACTTGCGCATATCACGACCCAGATGCAGGCGCTGGAAAGAGGGGCACCGATTGCGCTGATGTTTCAAAGTCTGGCTGGAACACAGAAAGCAAATGATGCATTCGGTGTGAACGGAGATATGCTTGATGAAGCTTTGCTCATGATGATGCGCCAGGGTACTTCAGCGGGGCCAAATGTGATGTATTTTGAGACGGGCCAGGGATCGGAAGTATCGCTTGACGCAGATATCGGTGTGGATATGCAGACGTTGGAAGCGCGTACATACGGATACGCGCGTCAATGGAAACCCTTCATGGTCAATAATGTCTCAGGCTTTATCGGACCAGAGACGCTCTATGACGGTCGTCAGATGATACGCGCCGATTTGGAAGATTTGTTCATGGGTAAGCTTCATGGCCTACCGATGGGAATTGCCCCTACGTATACGAATCATATGTATGCTGACCAGAATGATCAGGAGATTGCAGGCATGCTGACTGCGCTGGCAGGAGCAAACTTCTATATGGGTGTACCAGGCGGCGACGATGTTATGCTAAATTACCAAGATACAAGCTATCATGACGACGCCAGTTTGCGCGAGATGCTAGGATTGCGTCCTCTTCAAGAATTCGAAAAGTGGATGGAAAAAATGGGACTTATGGAAGAAGGGCGATTGACGGAACGTGCGGGTGACCTTTCGATTTTTGAGGAAGTGAGGTGAGAAGATGAACCAGGAAAAAATCGAGCAGGTGGTTGAGCAGGTGCTGCGTGAGTTGACCCGGAAGCTGGAGGCTTCGCGTGTGGAAGAGATGCAAACGGAAGAGGGTCCCCTGCAAAGGAAAGAGAAGGATGTGATTCTTTTTTCAGAGGAGAAGGAGATGGGAGTAGAGCGTCCGCATCATCTGCAGGCGATTGAAAGGGCCCAACAAGTCACTCCGGCCCGGATCGGCATTGGGCGTGCCGGTACACGCATGCGAACGCGCAGCTATCTACAGTTTCGTATTGATCATGCGGCAGCGCAGGATGCGGTGATGAAGGACGTATCGGAAGAACTCGTCGAGTCGCTAGGCTTGCCGGTATTAAGAACACAGGCCGAGGATATGACGACCTATCTTATGGATTTAGATAAGGGACGCAAATTATCGGAGAAGTCAGTTCATTGGCTTTCTGAACACGGGGAAAAAAAGAAGAACGTGCAGATTCTTGTTTGTGATGGGCTCAGTTCGTCTGCCGTGGAAGCAAATATCCGGGATATACTCCCCTCACTTGAACAAGGTCTTAAGCTAAAAAACCTTAGCGTAGCCCGCCCGCTATTCGTTAAACGCTCCCGCGTCTGGGTGCAAGACCATATTGCATCCATTGTGGATTGTGATGTCGTACTCTCGCTTATTGGAGAGAGGCCCGGTCTTGCCACATCTGAAAGTCTGAGCGCGTACATGGTATATCGACCAGGGGCGCACACAGTAGAGGCCGATCGGACCGTAATTTCCAATATTCATAAAGGCGGCTTTCCTCCAGTGGAGGCAGGCGCATATTTGGCCGATTTAATCGGAGATATTATACAGCATGAGGCCAGCGGAGTCAGTTATATGAGAAAGAAAAATAATCAGAATAATTAATCAATGCTGGAATTATTTTTCATATAAGGAGGGCTGGATTTGGCACAAATCGGGAATTACGTAATTTATATTATGATGATAGCGGCAGTGGCGGGAGCTATTGCGGCGATTCGTGACAGCGAAAAAGGATTGGGCCGCGAGTTTATGGAAGGATTGCATTCCGTCGGGTACATTTTCGTTCCTGCTGCAGGGATTATGGCCTCGATTCCCTACCTTTCGCAGCTAATCCAAACGGTGTTTGGGCCTTTATTTCATGCGATGGGTGCTGATCCGGCCATTGCGGCCACTTCAATTATTGCCATGGACATGGGCGGCTATCAGCTGGCGGAGAAGCTGGCCCAGACAAAAGAGGGCTGGATTATGGCCACGATGACAGGCTATATGGCAGGCGCCACCATTGTATTCTCTATTCCGATGGGACTGGCCATGCTGGAGAAGCGCGATTACAAATATATGGCGCTTGGCGTTATGTCCGGTATCTTAACTGTGCCGATTGGTGTATTCATTGCCAGTATTCTGATGGTTCTCTCCGATGCAAAAATACGCGAAGTCATTGCCACGAACGGAGAGGCGACATATCAGCTTGCACTAAGCTTCGGTCAGATTATGACAAACTTGTCTCCGCTCGTAATTCTCGTAGTGCTTATTGCGCTCGGCCTGCGCTTCTTCCCGAATACAATGATTCGGGGATTTATTTGGTTCGGTCGAGGGATCGACGCGTTTATTAAGCTCGTACTCGTCGCCTCGATTGTCGAGTATTTTACGGGTTTTTTCAGTATGATTTTCGGGGGATGGGGATTCGATCCCATTATTGCTGATGAAGCGAATCCTGTCCGTGGTCTTGAAACAGCAGGGTTTATCGGTATTATGCTGGCGGGCGCGTTTCCATTCGTTTATCTCGTCCGTAAATATCTGGCAAGGCCCTTGGAAGCCGTCGGTGGCAAACTTGGCTTGAGTCCAGTTGGCAGCGCAGGATTTCTTGCCACGATTGCTAACATCCTAGCGATGTTCCGTCTGGTAAAAACGATGCCGCCCAAAGACAAGGTGATTAATATTTCCTTTGCGGTCTGCGCGGCTTTCCTGCTTGGTGATCACCTTTCATTTACTGCTAATTTTCAGCCAACAATGATTTTGCCTATCATTATCGGTAAGCTGAGTGGCGGTTTGATTGCTGTTGGGCTGGCTTATTGGCTGTCCGTACCAAAAGCTCGCGAGCTGGAGCTGCAGGACCGTGCAGCCGGAATTATCGCGGAGGACGAATATCTCGATCCGAGCCAAAAAGTGAATGTTCCGCTTGAAGGCGATGAGCAGCCGTATGATCCAAAGCTAAGCGGCCTATAAAGTTAAACAACATATACGTAATCCGCGTTCAATCAGCAGGCGGCTCTGTTACGGAGATGCTTGCTGATTTTGCTGTTTTAAGCAAAGTCAACAACAGAGCATAAGATTTTCTATGAAATTACCTGAGCTTTCATTTGAAACAGCGGCGCAGAAAATGGTAAAATGCATTGTGAGTTAAATTTGGGCGAGCTTTCATGGCAGCACTCCTAGGAGGTTTATGGATGGAAATAACCGTCAAAGTAAACAGATATGTGGATTCATTAAAAGAAGTTACATATTATCTCGTATCAGTTAACGCGAGAGAAGGGCTTCTCCGCAACGATACTATTGATAAAGTACTCGGTACGAGCTATCGAGACATTGCGCTTGAGCATGGCGGCTTTATTGAGAACGGAAATGAAGTATATTTTAAAAGCCGTGAAGAAGCAGAAGAGATGTGCGGTATTCTGAAAGAAATGCTACAGGCACGCTATAATCAGACAATGGATACGGAATTGGCAGAGAACTACGTAGAGTGGGAAGTGCTCGAAGCAGGAGAAGGCATTGCTGTTATTGCAAAGGACTTTCCGGATCAAGACGATAGACCGGTCATGGTTGTCATGAGTGATGATGTATACTTACTGCAGGTACCGGGCACAGAGGGTGCATATACGAATCTGTCCGGCTATCATGAGAACGAAGAACAGTATAAGGCGCAAGGGGACACCCTAAAGCATAAAGTAATGTCACTGACCGAAAAAGAGATTATACGCGTAGAAGAGGACGCTGACGAGATTTTGACATGGGATACGCTTGAAGAAATTTCCGAGGTTTATAAACGCTTTAATAATACTCGCAAACAATCTCTACGCTACGTAAAATAAGGCAAACGGAAAATCCCGTCGATATAGGCGGGATTTTTCTACATCTATTCTTTGCGTACAGGAGGCAGAAGTGATGAAGGTCAGCATAACATGGGAGTATAAAGCGCAAAATAGCAAAGTTCGTACGACGTTTACTTCTCAACTGATGGCGGGTACGGAAGCGATCCAACTGGCCAAAGACATAGAGAAAACCGGACGAGTGCAAAGCCTTGTTTTCCATGATGAAGAAGGCGAGCCCTGGACGAAAAAAGAGCTGGATAAGCTGCTGAAAGAAGTCGAGACCGAGCCTCACAATCTCCTCGTGTATTTTGACGGAGGTTATAATAAAGAGCACCGTGTAGCTGGTCTTGGTGCGGTCATTTACTTCGAGCAGAACGGTAAGTCATATCGCATCCGCAAAAACGAGGTGGCCGAGGCGATCGATTCAAACAACGATGCGGAATATGCGGCATTCTGGCTTGCGCTGCGCGAACTGGAAGCACTCGGAACGCACCATCTGCCAGTAGTGTTCCGTGGCGATTCGCAGGTGGTACTAAACCAATTGGGTGGCGAGTGGCCGGTATTTGAGGATCGGGAGAACCGCTGGGTAGACAGAATCGAAGCGAAGCTTACAGAACTCGGGCTTAAACCGCATTATGAACCCATTGGACGCGCGGAGAATAAGGAAGCGGATATGCTGGCCACACAGGCGCTTAATGGAGAAGTGATTTTTAGCCACAAGCAATTGTAAGAGTAAAAAGCGACAGGGTATTTTCTTTTTTGTCGCAAAAGTATAATATATGAGTATTCGGAAAATAGACAAAGACATAAGGCACAGCCTTGAAATACAGAAGTGGGGGACAGAGAGATGAAAGTAGCAAAATTCGGAGGAACATCCCTGGCCAGTGCGGCACAAATCAAAAAAGTATGCGATATCGTACTTGCCGATGCCAAACGAAAAGTTGTTGTCGTATCTGCTCCAGGTAAGCGGGACAAAAACGATACGAAGGTGACGGATTTATTGATTGCACTCGCCGAGCGGTATCTGGCAGAAGGGGAAGCGGAAGCAGAACTGGCTGCTGTCGTAGCCCGTTACCGTGACATCGCGGAGGGACTTGCATTATCGGAAGAGATTGTGCAACTAATCGAGGCGGATCTGCGAGAGCGCCTTGCCCTTGATAGAAGTAAACCGGAGATGTTCATGGATGCGATAAAAGCGAGCGGAGAAGACAACAATGCGAAAGTAGTAGCGCGCTATCTGCAGAGCAAAGGTGTTCATGCAAGCTATGTCAATCCGAGAGAGGCGGGTCTTTTTGTAAGTGAAGAACATGGAAATGCCCAAGTGCTTGCCGAATCATATGAGAATTTAAAGGCGTTGCGTGATAAGGCAGGAATTCAGATTTTCCCGGGCTTCTTTGGATACTCACCGTCCGGTGAACTGGTGACATTCTCGCGCGGTGGTTCTGATATTACCGGATCGATTCTGGCAGCGGCAGTGAAGGCAGATTTGTATGAGAACTTTACCGATGTCGATTCGGTATTCTCGGCTAATCCGAATATTGTACCAGAGCCACAGCCGATTCAGAAACTCACCTACCGTGAGATGCGAGAGCTATCGTACGCCGGTTTCTCCGTTTTCCATGATGAAGCGCTCATTCCGGCATTCCGCGCCGGTATCCCTGTCTGCATTAAGAATACGAACAATCCGGCTGCACCGGGTACAATGATCGTATTTGAGCGGGAAGGCAATGGTAATCCCGTGGTAGGTATCGCAAGTGACGGTGGATTCTGCAGCATTTATGTAAGCAAATACTTGATGAACCGTGAAATTGGTTTCGGACGTCGTCTGCTTCATATTCTTGAAGATGAAGAGTTATCATATGAGCACATTCCGTCCGGTATCGACGACATTTCTGTTATTCTGAAAGACGATAAAATCGACGATGAGGTAGAGCGACGCATTACAGAACGTGTTCGTACAGAGCTTGCGGTCGATGATATCGTATTCGAACGCGACATGTCAATGATTATGCTTGTGGGTGAAGGGATGCGTCACAATGTTGGTACGACAGCCCGGGCAGCGGGTGCATTGGCGCGAGCCCAGGTCAATATTGAGATGATTAACCAGGGATCGTCAGAGGTCAGCATGATGTTCGGCGTCAAAGCGGTGGATGAGGAAAAAGCTGTGCGTGCTATCTATGAAGAGTTCTTTAACAAAAATGCCGCAAGCGAAACGGCAACAGCAGAAGAGGCGATAAGCTACCGCTAATACAGAGGAGAATCCGTACGATTGACCGCTTTGTTTGTACAGCGAATAAAGTAAAACTTCCATCAATGAGGGATTTCTTCATCCCCCATTGATGGTTCGTTGCACCGAAATAAATAGACCGTAAAAAAGGAAAAGGAGGAAGCGAGGAGCCGGAAATCGCGCCGTATGAGGTGCAGGCTCTGCCGCGTACGCGCTCATGTATATGGTGATTTACGATGCAATGACAGATTTTGGTTTTTTGTACAAAAAAGTCGAAGCGTTCGATATGCTCGATGAAGCCAAAGTATTTGCGTCTGAAAAGAAAAAAGAAGGGGCGCAAAACATAAAAATCGTGCAGGAAGTAATAAACCTGTGATGCATTTGAAACGGAAGCAATCTCATAGATGGATGTGGCTTGTGCCGCTTCTCCTATGTACCGCTCTGATTGCTGGATGCGGAGATAAGCAGGAGACGCTTCTGTATGTCGGTCAGTCGGATAACTGGAAAGCTTTACTGACAGTTATCCATACAGCAGATGGAAAAGAGGAGCAGCAAGTATTGCGTCTCTCCTATAAGTCGGCTGATATCGATTCTGTCTATAATGTGCGTTATCGTCTTGCAGGGCTTGCTCAAGAAGTAAGTGGAAGCGAAGACGACATGAACAATAAAAGCAGCATCATCCATCGTACAAGCTGTACCGGATGTGAGCAAAGACGAGAGGACAGCACGTTTACGGTAACCGTAGACTGGAGTCCCAACCGCAACGAAACGTTCCCGGTTACGTTTGTACGTAAAGAATAAAGGAGCCCTTCCTTCGCATATTTTGTTCCTGAGCGGACAAAATAAATGTGAAGGAGGGGCTTTTTTTATGATTCAAGTAAAGCTACAGCCTGCTTGCTCCAGCATCATGTATTTTGATGCTGTTAAGGGAGGGCGTACTTCGTTCTCCCTGGAGAGTGATGTACTTATTGGCCAACTCTCCAGGGAAGAGTTTACATCATTTCTCAAGGATAACAATTTAGTTCCTTACCATGATGCATTAAAAAGCTACGAGAGCGGCGAAATCGTCGGGCGTTTCGAGAGCGTAGAATGATGCGCTGCCAGCTTGCAGTTTTTGTTAGAGCCCTTTATAGGGCTTTTTTTGTCGTAACATAAGCAGGAAAGCCCTTTATAACTTTTTTACAGTGTAAAAAGTTGTGGAAAAATAGGTTTACTATCATATATTATGGTCTTAAGGGATTAATTATCTATTGCGGTTGGGTAAAAAGATGGTACGAAGCAGAGAACAGGCAGAGAGCGAGGGAAAACGTTGTGACGTCCAGTTACATTGATTTTTTTACGGACCGTCGCGGAAAAGTAGTTACGTGCATGGTCAATACATACTTAAATGACGAAAAACATTATGCTGTTAGAATTGAACTGGGCAAGGAGTATGTAGTACAACCGCTGAATGCGTTAAAGAAAAAGCATCGGGACCGCCGCTGTATCGTTATAGGGTTCATTCAGGACGACACTGGTGTACCGATCGATGCCCGCGTTAAATTTCTCGATACGAATCGTACGGGACGGGTTAGCATTCGCGATTTGATAGCTTCATCAGAAGAAAAAAACGAAGAAGAAAATGATGAAAGCTTTTGACCGGAGATTCCGGTCAAAAGCTTTTTATTTATGGATAAGAAGTCGGAGAAGGAGAGATGCTGCCAGGCATCGAAAAAGAAACAGAGATAAAAAATAGAATAAAGGGGAGAATTTCATGTATACAACTGTCATTCAGCCCCGTATGTCTGAGACAAATGGTACGGGACATATTAGCAATACAACACTGCCCGTATGGTTTGAAGCGGCACGGGAGCCGATTTATTGCCTGTTCAATCCGACAGGAGATATGCGCACATTTCCTTTGATTATCGTGAGCATGAATGTTGACTTTCTTCGCCAAATTTATTTTGGCAGGGAGGTGGAGGTGCGCACCTGGGTGGAGCATATTGGAAATAGTAGCTTTACCCTTTATGAAGAACTATATCAAGAAGGACAATTATGTGCCAAAGGCAGGGCAACTTATGTTTATTTCGACTATGAAAATCAAAAATCGCAGCAAATTTCACAAGAAGTGCGCAGGGAATTGGAAGTACACCGACTGCCTACGATAGTGGAGGAGTCATCTCGCGGATAATCGCACGTATATTGCGTTCAAATGTTTCAATGTGGTGTCCATTCCGTAGCTGATTACGGAGAATATGAATGCGTTGATAGAGATGGCGATTGGAAGTAACATGGATGATATAGCCAGGCATGCGAAGGGAGAGAGCTGTTTTTACATCTTGTTGAATGATATTGCGTCCGCGGGTATAGTTGGACAGACGCAATCCGACGAGTGCTTCTTTGTCATGAATAAGAACGGAGGCGCCAGCAACGCCCAGAATATCAAGGGCGATCTCTTCCAGTGTGGTTTCCATGTCAGCATGCATGATTTCATCCTCATCTAAAGAGGATGCCGTAACATAAGTAGAGGTGGAAGGCGATGCAGAAAAACGTAGGTTTTGATATTCTAACGGATAAGAATCCTTCTGCTTCGGAACACAAGAAACAGCAATAAGAGAGAGCGAGATACCCGCCAAGACAATTAGTGTATATTTTTCTTTGTTGTTCATAATTCTCACCTCATCTTCAGTGTATCCGTTCTGTAAGGTGTCTAATCATTCACGGATGAATATGATTTCTCGCTTGTACAAACCGGAAAGTGAATATACACTAAGGAACGTGGGTATAAGATAACGAGACTGACAGCGTGGGGGGAAATTATGCATTCTACAGCGTTACAAACACTTGAAGCGGTGCGCGATGAATTGCTTGCGCATCCTATGTACGCACAGATGACGACGCCGGAGAGAGTAAGGGTGCTCATGAAGCACCATGTATTTGCAGTATGGGACTTTATGACATTATTAAAACGGCTACAGCGGGAAGTCACTTCAGTAGATGTACCGTGGATGCCGAATGAGACGCCGAAGTATACGCGCTTCATCAATGAAATTGTACTGGCAGAGGAATCTGATGAAGATGGACGTGGCGGATATGCAAGCCATTTCCAACTTTATTTGGAAGCGATGGAGGAAGTGGGAGCGGATAGAGTGCCGATTTGCGCATTTTTGGACCAGCTCCGAAATGGGGAGGATTATGTAGAAGCGTTGGATCAAGATGTGATCCCGGTTTCAGTGCGTGAGTTTGTTGCATATAACATATATACGGCGATGAATGGAAAGGTGCATGAGGTGGCTGCTGCCTTTTTCTATGGTCGTGAGGGTTTAATCCCTGATATGTTTGAGCTGCTAGTGGATGCGCTTGAGAAGAAGGGTGCTACCAATGAGCGTCTTGATTATTACTTACGCCGTCACATTGAGCTTGATGGAGATGATCATGGTCCGCTGGCACAGAAGCTATTGGAAAGTTTGTGTGGTCAGGATGAAAAGAAGACGGAAGATGCGCTGGAAGTTGCCCGTCGTTCACTTCTCATGCGAGGTAGACTGTGGGATGGTGTGCTCGCAGAAATCAGAAAAAAAGGTTTATAGCAGAAAAAGAACCGGGTTGTCCATTTAGGGTGACCCGGTTTTCGGTTTACAGCAGAAGATATTGCCGAATATTTGCAGATGAGCCGACACAGCGTGGAATGCCTGCTGAAAAAGCTCGTGTATTGTAAATTGGCTGAAGTCGTAGGGAAAGAACAACCGTACCACCAAGGCCGGCCGTGCGCTGTATATCGGTTATGTATATGTTGACACTAGGCTAAATTTTCAGTATATTTTAACTGTTAATTAACGACTAAATAGCGACAAAAAGTTATTTAGTAACAAGGGAGGAAGCGGATGAGCAAAACGAACGTAAGTACTACAGGGTTAGAGACAAAAAAGCAGCCGGGATCGCGCGTTCCCCATGTGTTTGTTATTTTGTTTTTTGTCATCGTATTGGCGGCAGTGGCGACTTATCTCGTAACGCCGGGTGAATATCAACGCGCTGAAGATGCCCGGGGCCGGATGATTGTCGTTGATGGAACGTATCATGCGGTAGAAGCTGCGCCAGCAAAATTCATGGCAATTTTCCAATCTATTTACAAAGGGATGCATGAAGCGGCCGACATTATTTTTTACATTTTTATCGTAGGCGGCTCGTTCGGGGTTTTGCGAGCCACGAATGTCATCGAAGGCGCCGTTGGCAGCATTTCACGGAAAATGGCCGGCCGGGAGAAGATATTGATTCCAGTGTTTATGTTATTTTTTTCGCTAGCCGGCGCCATGCTTGGGCTGGCTGAAGAAACTATTCCGTACATTACGATTATGGTGCCGCTCGTGATGATGCTTGGGTTTGACTCGATTACCGGGGCGGCTATTGTGCTCATTGGTACATCAGTCGGCTTTACGGCGGCGTTCATGAACCCGTTCACAGTCGGTGTAGCTCAGGGAATTGCCGATCTTCCGCTGTTTTCTGGCATGGGACTCCGCCTTATCATATGGTTTGTCATGCTGGCGGTAAGCATCTGGTATGTTATGCGTTATGCAGAGAAAGTCAAGAAGGAGCCGACCAAAAGCGTTATGTATGAGCTGGATCGGGTGAATAAAAGTCAAGTCAATTTTCAGGGGGACGAGTATAGATTAACGACACGGCATAAGCTAGTTCTGATTATTCTTGTAGCTACACTTGTAACATTAGCAGTTGGTGTCTCAAAATTCGGCTGGTTTATTCCAGAAATCGCCGGTTTGTTCCTATTGATGGGTATTTTAATGGGAGTGGTTGCCCGCATGCCGGTTAACGACATTGCTGAATCCTTCATTGAAGGCTGTCGTACGTTGGTGATGGGAGCGTTGGTTGTCGGGGTGGCGCGTGCTATTCTGGTCATTCTTGAAGACGGAAAAGTCATGGATACCATTCTCCATAGTCTCGCTACCGGCGTCGGATCACTTCCCGGCGGTCTTACCGCGTTTGGTATGTATTTGGTACAATGTATGATTAATTATATTGTGCCTTCAGGAAGCGGTCAGGCCGCGCTAACGATGCCGATTATGGCACCGCTCGGGGACCTCGTGGGCGTCAGCAGGCAAACGGCAGTGCTTGCGTTCCAGCTGGGTGACGGCATCTCTAATATTTTTACGCCTACATCCGGATATTTCATGGCTGGCCTTGCGTTGGCGGGAATCCCCTGGGTGAAGTGGGCGAAGTGGATTTTGCCGCTCATCCTTATACATTATATATTGGGCGCTGTGTTCGTTACGCTCGC
The DNA here is from genome assembly GCF_001274715.1 of Aneurinibacillus migulanus. Lineage (GTDB taxonomy): Bacteria > Bacillota > Bacilli > Aneurinibacillales > Aneurinibacillaceae > Aneurinibacillus > Aneurinibacillus migulanus. The sequence continues at coordinate 2,503,991 of NZ_LGUG01000004.1, forward strand.
TCATGTTATAGGATATTCTTAAAAAGAGAAGGTGAAGAAAGTGAAAATTATATCGGTTAGTGTGATGGCAATACAGCTTCCGTTGCGTCGTCCGTTTATTGTGGCATATGAAACGTACGAAACCATGCCGATGATTATCGTGAAATTGCAGACGGACACAGGGTATATCGGATACGGAGAGGCTACTCCGGATCAGCATGTGACCGGTGAAACGTGGGAAAGTACTTACGCCGTACTGACGAAAGTTCTTGGGCCTCTGGTGCTTGACGAACATCCGTTTAATATTGAGCGCATTCATGCCAGGATGGACGACGCGCTGTATGGTTGTCCGGCAGCCAAAGCGGGCATCGACATCGCTTGTTATGATCTGATGGGCAAAATATCAGGCCAGCCGGTGTATCACTTGTTAGGAGGGCTGTATCACGATTCCTTGACGATTCCATATGTACTCAGCATCAAAGAGCCGGAAGCGATGGCGCAAGAAGCGGCAGATGCAGTAGCAAATGGCTACGGCTGTATTAAAATAAAAGTGGGGTTACATCGCGATACGGACATAGAACGCGTTCACGCTGTGCGCAAGGCCGTCGGAAAATCAGTGCAAATTCGGGTTGATGCCAATCAGGGCTGGCAGAATCGTACCGATACACTGTACGTGCTGCAGCGGATAGAGGATTGTAATATTGACTGGATTGAGCAACCAGTGGTTGCTGACGATTTGGTAGCACTGGCGGACGTGCGTCGCCAGACAACATTGCCGATCATGGTGGATGAAGGACTGCATGATGTACGTGATATGCGTGAGGTGATTGCTCTAGGAGCAGCGGATCGAATCAATATCAAGCTTATGAAATGCGGCGGACTGTATCCGGCATTGAAGCTGGTCAGTCAGGCGGAGATGGCGAGGATGGAATGTCAGGTTGGTTCGATGGTGGAATCATCGGTTGCCACTGCGGCAGGTGCGCACCTATCCATTGCAAAGAAAAACATTACTTCCAATGAGATGGTAGGGCCGCTCATGTTTACCCAAGACATTGGCGCACTGAACTATGAAGGCAGCCGGTTGCATCTTTCTGATAAGCCCGGACTTGGTATCGAAGTCGATGAGCGGATGCTTGCAGAAATGGTATGCATCAGCGAGACGGTAGATAGAAAATAACAGCGTGGTTGGAAGGAGGAGGGATGGAGAAAGAAGAGAGTGGATACGCCCTGCGCCCCGGCAGAAAAAAGGCGGACATATTTGTTCCAACCGCCCACCGCCCTTCCTTCTTTTCTTATCTCCTACCACCAGAATATGTACATTTATAAAGTGAGATGTATATAGAAGAAAGGAGGTGCGCGTGCAGACGTGTTCCCTCGTCTTTTTCTCACAAGGAAGAGATACGTTGTGGTGGCTATTCACTCTGGATACTACGGAATAATCAACACCCTTTATTACATAGACGCTGCTTCGGAAAAGTATAGCGATTGGATGCGTTGTACCGTTTCGGCAAGATTATTGGGCACCTGGATAATTGAGTATCCCATTAAATAAGGGGAGCCCGGCGCACGCAATACGATTTTGGCAATGATGTTGCCCTTATACTCGTAAAAGAAAATGTTGTAGCTTTTATAGCGCTTATTCATATGTGTAAGCAGGAAATGGACCGCAATTTGCACATATTTAGCCATTTTGTGTAATGCGTTTCGGTCGCTGAGTACGACATTGAATTCGGTAAACCCACCTCGTGGACGGGTAGAGAGATTGAATTCGACACCAGGTGTACGGTCGATGACTAGGCCGCTAAACTGCTCGGGATGAAGATGTTCACGGTAGTCGGCGTCATACAGTCCGACCATTTGCATATGTGCGTGGTAAATGGAACCTCCGGAATGGACCCCATGGTTTTTGAAAAAGATGACAGAACGGTATTTCTTGCTGGATTCGAGCGTTTCCCAGTTACGCATCGCAAAATCGAACAGCGCATGCAGATGGGATTTATCATACGTTGATAAATCATCCTGGCATGTTTCTGTCTCTACCAGCACCATCTGATATGCGCGTTCAAGTGTTTGAAATTTATTTTCGATTAATAGAAATGGACCGTCCTGGCTAATAACAACTCCTTCTTTGAAAATCGTTTCTCTATCACAGAACGGACAACTGTCTTCTTTATTGTGTAAGGTAGATGGCTTGGTCCGTGCGATATTAGTTTGAAAGTTCATATATGTATACATAGAGCATCCTCTTTATCTGCATAGATTTTATTTTTACTAAAATCATACTTAATTTTTGCGTAAATGAAAACGTTCGAGCACTCTACAGATGCTTTTTCTCTTTCATACAGGGTGCAAACAAGCTACAATAACATAGATAGAGATAATCAATACCCTTGAGAGATTATGATATATTTGCATCGTATTTATGGGAACGGAGAGACATACATGGAATGTGCTGTACAATACCTTTCTTTTTTCGTCGTGCGCGGTGAAGGAGAAAATTCAGAGAAAGGATATAAACATTATCAGACGCTAGCGGAAATCGAATATACGAACAGCGCGCTGAAAGACTTCCTTGACGGTGAATTCGCCCGCGTTATTAAACGAAAAGTTGAACGAAATCCAAAAACAGAGCAAGCACCGACAAAAATTGGTCGCTTCATCGTTGAACCCGGACACGGACTTGATAGCAATCCGAATTACAATCTGTTTGCTCGTCTCCGAGGTGCTGCCAGTAAAGAAGAGTTTCGGCGCCATAGCGAAGATTTGGTGCGTACGTATATAAATACAAGTGCTATTCGCGGAGGGGCGCTGATTGTTGCACGTACCCAGCTTACAAAGTACTTCGATGAACCGTTCGCCTTCGTACTTAAATGCGACTTCGAGCCAAAAATCGCAACCGTTACGGATGAACGTAGTCTCATCAGCCAAGTAGAGATGGCTATTAGTGCCAAGAACATGAAATCCATTCAATATCCGTATATGCCTGAGGAAGGGATGCTAGAAGAGTGGGAATTGAAAATCCACCAAGCATCTCATGCCCGGTATTTCGAAGACTTTCTTAAATTCGTCGAATATGATCAATCATTACCAGAGATGATGAATACACAGGTAATGGGAATGGTACAAGAGTATATTGAGACCGCCTACGAGGAAGAAAGTCAAGAGAGGCAGCAGGAAGAAGAGGCGATGGAAATCTGGGCTGCAAGCGAGAAGCGTGAACTACAGCAAAAGTGGTCGAATGAGCAGGTCGTCGAAGCGGCAGCCGCACTGGTAGAGCAAAGACCCGATTTGGAGATGAAGCTAAAGCTGGACCATATTACGGTGAAGGCGCTTTTAGCCGATTTTGGTGATTCGATTCACATTGCAAAATTGGGTGATCGATACGTCGTATTGATTGAGGGAGATGGGTTCGAATTCGAAAAAGGTGTCTCCCCCATTGAACTGCTTCAGCCGGATGAGCTTGAAGATGTAATAGGACGTATTAAACAAAAGCAAGGGGAGCCTTCTGCCCATGAAACGGATGAGACAGATGATGCACCGCCGTTTTGATATGGGAATACAGTAGGGAAGAAGAGTCATTTCGTAAAAATACGAAATGGCTTTTTTTATTTTTTGTTACTTTTGCTGTAAAGATGGGTAAAAAAATAAACAATTACATCTGTTAATTATCTGAAGGAGGGAAGGCGGCATGATTACACTGCTATACGCAGAGATTATCGACTATGATCAAGATTATTTGCATATTACCGCCGCATACCGTAAGGACAGACATTCCCCTCGCTATCTTATACATACACGCCGCAATGACATTGCTCAACGCTATGAGTTATTAAAACTGGAGCAGTGGAATGAGAAGACAGGTACATACGATGCCCTTGCTGAGCCGGTAGAGGATACACCATATGAACAGGATGCCTTTGTCGCTTTTTATCTCGCTCTGGGTCAGGCAGCAACCGACGAGCAATTCTATACAGTAATGAAGAAACTACGCATCAAGCCAGAGCATGCCCGTATTCCGCTGGCACATGGGCAGAAGTGAAAAATATTTGCACCCAAATTTTTTTTCCGCCTGATTGTTTGGCAACAAATCCATGTCCTCTGCTTACCATACTAGTAAGGGAATTCGAAATGGTCATACAGGTAAGGGGATGGGAGGTATGGAGCACTTCAGCGTAGGCGAATGGGTGAAGTTCCCTTATAATGATAAGGGAAAAACATTGCTTCTTACCGGTTATGTAAAAGAAATGAACAAGGCGCAAATGATGATGACGGTGTTCGTACCGACAGTTAAAGACGGCTCTGCCGCAGCAGCAGCGCGCAGCGGCCATTTTCGCGTACCTCTTGACGTGGCGGAAAAAATCAAGGAACTTCAGCTTGAGCCTGAAGATTATGATGCGCTGCTGGACATGGCGCTTGACAGCAAAGACGAGAACTGGTTTGAAGAACTGGTATGCAAACGGAGTAAAATGTAGCGAGGTGACTCGCTGCATTTTTATTGTCATGTAATCTAAAAAAGGCGTTCGAGCCGACGGGCATGCTGCTCCAGTTGTTCAAGCGTAATCATACCTTGATCATAGAATCGGCATAGTTCGTCAAACTCCTGACTTTTGACCATTCGATAGAAAGAGAGTCGGGGAGGAACACTTTTCAGATGGGTACGAAGCTGCTTTTGCAAAGGATAAGACATGAATATCACCTCGATTATATTCTCTTACCCCATTGTCCCGGAAAAAAACTTGTCCTATACACTATGATACAAAAAAGCCGTTGACTATCTTATTACAAATAATCAACAGCTTTGATGCTAAAAGTCAAAATGGAAATGATCGGGGTCCTGTCCGCTGCGCTCATTACGGTTCAGCGCATCAATTCGTTCCATCTCTTCCTTGGATAATGTAAAGTCGAAAATGTCTGCATTGGCTATGATTCGCTCTGCATGAACCGATTTCGGGATCGTAACGACCCCATGCTGTAAATCCCAACGTAAGATAACCTGGACAGGCGTTTTCCCATGCTTGCGGGCAATATCGTTCAGTGTCGTCTCATCGAGTAGGCGACCCCGCATCAACGGACTCCATGCCTCAAGTTGAATGCCTTTCTTTTTGCAGAAAACAAGCAGATCTTTCTGTGTTAGTCGAGGATGAAATTCAACTTGATTCACCATCGGTACGATACGGGCGTCAGTTAGCAAATCCTCTAAATGGTGCACATGAAAGTTACTAACACCGATTGCGCGCACAAGCCCATTTTCGTATAATTTCTCCATTGCGCGCCACGTATCTTTATATTTTTCTTTCACCGGCCAGTGAATAAGATACAGATCAAGATACTCCAATCCAAGCTTTTCTCGGCTTTGTTCAAAAGCGCGCAGGGTGGAATCATATCCTTGATCCGAATTCCATATTTTTGTTGTAATGAACAAGTCTTCGCGGGGGATGCCGCATGTTTGTATGGCTTTGCCGACACCTCTCTCGTTGTGATAAAGAGAGGCAGTATCGATACTTCGGTAACCAGCCTCTATCGCAGCTTTCACCGCCTGTTCGACTTCTTCGCCTTCCTGTGTTTTGTAAACGCCCAGGCCTAGCCATGGCATATGAACGCCGTTATGTAGCACAGTATAATCGGAAATGCTATGGATCATTGATGTTGCCTCCTCTTATGTTTCACCTGCTTTGTTCACGTTCATTTTACCATATGATAACCATGCTTACCGTTCACTGCTTTTCCCCTGTAGTTTGACGGGGGAGCGGCTCTTTCTTTATGTTCCATGCGCGATATCCTCCCTTTGCATTTTAGATATAAGGAAGAACTTTGTTGTAGATGCGGATAAGGTGCTGGAGATCGTCTGTAGATAAGTGATGGCAAAAAAAGCTTAGAATTTGTTGGCGCCTGCGCTGAAAACCTTGTAGTGCTTTTTGTCCGTCTTCTGTAATAGCAAGCAAAACAATACGCCGATCTTTTTCCGAGCGCCTGCGCGTTACATAGCCTAGTGAGATGAGGCGATCGGACAATCCGGTAACGGAAGGGAGGGTAATCTCAAGCATTTCCGCCAAATCGGAAATTCGCTTCGGACCATATATAGCGATATGTTCAAGAATAAACGCTTGTGAGGGGGATAATTCTTGCATAGGATTTTTGTATAGACTTGCTTTTGCTTTGCGAAAAGTAATTTGGGAGGTGCGTTCCAATTCTCGCAGCAGATTGGAGCGTTCCTCGGTAAGGTCATGTTCTACCATGGGATATCCTCTCTTTTCTATGTAGAGTGTATATGCTATGTTAATATGCTGACGTTTTGATGAATGGAGGCAAGTAACGGACGATAAGGGGAGAAGGTTGGATGTCGTTGTATATATAGTTAGAATTGTGAATAATTAGTAATCCTAACTATTAGCTATTATATGACGCTCTGTAAAGTGTGTCAATTGGCTGACCTGGAGATAGGAAGGGGTTCTGAATCGATGTTGCACTACACATTTTTTAATGTGGTGCTGCTTCTGAATCGCGTAGTCCTGCAGGGTCCTGTCATTGCGAAGCAGGAGCGAATATCTCCGTTTACGAGCGGCTGTAGGTACTTTTCTTTCTGTTTATCCGTCACCGCGTACCATAGAATTTCCGGGTTTCCTGCATCTGGTGCCATCGAACTGAATACGTATGGAGCAATCGGGCTACGACCGATGATTTCGGACAACAGTCCGAGCGAGACATAGCCCATACCCATTCCGCCCGCTTCTTTCTGCTATTGTTGTGCAAATAAAATGTCAAGACTACGCTATCATATAAACATAGAGCCGATAAGGAAGAGACGGTTATCATACCTGTTGATTATCCGTATATTGGAAGTGATAAGATGCACGTGTCAGCGTGTGGGATACGGCTGCTTTGCGGTCCTGCCTGGCTGGGGCAAAAAGCGGCTCTCTAGGCTTTCGTGCGGGAGACGAACCGATGTCCGTTTGGAATACGGTGTGGTGGCTATCCAGTCTGAAGCGTACAGGGGAATCAACACCCTCAAGCAGTTATATAACGTATAAACGTATAGTTCTACAGAACCTAATTATCGAAGTAAGCACATCTGAGAAAAATTTTATCTGGAAATTATACAAGAATGTAGTAATATTTTCTTATCAAACCTTTTTGTTTTGTTGAAATTAGTGAGCAATAAGTATTACCTCGTTGTGAGGATTTTTACATGCGGACATCCAGGAATAGATGAGGTTTTTTCCGAAAGAAAGTGGGAGGTGGATTCCGTGTTTCCTGCGGTAAATCAAATGGTCCGAATCATTTCTTTTAATGAAGGAAATGAAGAGAAAAAATATAAGGCAATTGTAGCGGATAGTACGAATGAGCATATCATGCTCACTTATCCGATAGATGAGCAAAGCGGGCGAACGTCGCTATTGCTTGATGGCTGGACTGTGTACGTAAGCTATAATCATTCGGACGGAGCACAATATGAGTTTTTAAGTGTTATCGTGCGTAAGCAACGTGACAACATTCCGATGCTCGTGCTGCTTAAACCGGCTAAGGATAATATCCGGCGCATCCAGCGAAGGGATTATCTGCGTGTGCCTGCAAAAGCAAAACTGGAGTTTTCATGGCAAACGCAAGACGGTGAGAAAGCATATTCCGGTTTTACTGTTGATATTAGCGGTGGTGGTATTAAGTTTGTTTGTAATGCACGTATTTCATTTCCAGAAGAGAATATGATCGAGTGTCGGCTGTATCTGCCGGAGATTAATGCCCAGAACAAGAAAACGAATCAGGAACTCTGTATTCCGCTAAAAGCGAAAATCATCCGTCATCCGGTGCCGGGAGGGAACGGTCTGCAGACTGTTGCTGTTACATATGAAGAAATTGCGGAGTTTCATCGGGAGAAAATTATTCGTTATTGTTTTTCCAGACAATTAGAAATCAGAAATAAAGGTGTACTGTAAATGGAAAAGTTCTCTTATGAGAGCTTTTTTATAATTAGAATAATGGCTTATAATCGTCAAAGTATTATGTCAATACTCACATAATGTTCATTAAAAGTTTAACAAACCGTTAAAAATTGCCAACATTTTCTTAAGTTGCCTGTATTACAATAGATTGTGAAGAAGCGGAAGCACCTACCTTAAGGAGGGTAATAAAAGATGAAAGAACAATGCGCAATTTGCGGTGAACGTACGGAAGAAATGAATGTTTGCCAGGTCTGTATGGATATCGAAGAGTTTGGCTACCCGTCGTTTCCGGCATACGCGCTAGTAGAGACAGAAATGCTACAGGTGGAGAAGAAGAAAGAAAAACACTTGCAATTAGTTGGCTGACAGGTTGAGGGATAAAAAGAATATAAGAGAAACGATTAGCGCCTGGTGCAGGTATAAAAACTTGTCCGGGTGCTTTTATTATACTGATAAGTAATAAAATACTGCGTATATAATAATATTAAACGATTGCAGTGCGGTTTTGCGTTCTCTCTTTTAATAATTTATAGTTAGAAGTAGAAAAAATTAAAGTGAAGAAGGTGAAAGGATGGAACGGATTGGACTGGTGCTTGAAGGTGGCGGCATGCGTGGCGTCTATTCGGGTGGCGTGCTTGATTTTTTCATGGAGCATGACTTGTACTTTCCGTACGTAATCGGCGTATCTGCCGGTGCCTGTCACGGCTCCTCGTATGTTGCCCGGCAAATCGGCCGCAACAAAAAAGTCACGATCGACTATATTGATCATCCAAACTATCTTAGCTATCGAAACTTGTTTCGCGAAAAGAGCTTGTTTGGTATGAAGTTGATATTCGATGAGTTGCCGAACAAATTGGTGCCGTTCGATTTCGATACGTTTTACGCATCGCCCCAGACTTTTATTGTCGGTACGACTGACTGCATGAGCGGCGAACCTGTTTATTTCTCCAAAGATTCGGCAGATATGTTAGTAGTACTGCGTGCTTCGAGTAGCTTGCCATTCGTCTCACCCGTGGTTACGATTGACGGACGACCGCTCCTGGATGGCGGTGTGTCCGACCCGATCCCCATTCGCAAGGCGATAGCAGACGGAAACGAGAAGAATGTTATTATCCTGACACGTAATCGGGAGTATCGAAAAGAACCGTTTAAATTAAAGTGGCTGGCCGGTAAAGTATATCGCAAGCATCCAGGTCTAGTAGATACGCTCATTCGCCGTCATAAGGTCTATAATGACACGCTCGCATACATTGAGGAACTGGAACAGAAAGGAAAAGCGTTCGTTATTCGTCCGTCGCAGCCGCTTGCGGTCGATAGAATAGAGAAGAACAAAGAGAAGCTATCAGCTTTATACGCCCAGGGCTACGCGGACGCGCAGCGGGTAGCCGATTCATTGGCCGGATGGCTTGCACATTAATATTTTTGCTGCGATTCAGCCCATGGTTTGTACGTGACAGGCCATGGGCTGTTTTGTGTATTACGGTTTGGCTTTAAAGTGGACGATGGCGGTATACAGCGGGCGTCCCGAATCCGGCGAGAAGCAAACATGATGCGTAACCGAATGCACCTCAAGCATAAGGACTTTGTTGTTTTCGATTTGCTCTTCGATTTTTTTCTCCAGCGTTTTTATATCATACGCTTCGAAGCATTCGACTTTGTCATGAATCCGTTCAAGTTTGAATTCCATTCATATCGTTCCTTTCTATACATACGTTCTTTTTCATATTATACGGTTCTATTGATTAAGAAAAGAGAAAGAAAAGAGAAGAAGCGACCTTCTGCCTTCATCTAGTAATTTCTGATAGAATAGAAAAAAACAGTGAACAGAACCGGGGGAGTTAGTAATGAAATTTTTTCATACGGCCGATTGGCATTTGGGAAAGATTATCCAATCGGTGTATATGACGGAAGATCAGGAATATATTCTGCGCCGCTTTATTGAGGCTGTAAAGGAAGAGAAACCGGATGCGGTATTGATTGCTGGTGACTTATATGATAGGGCCGTACCGCCTACTGAAGCTGTTGAACTGTTGAACCGTACGCTGCATGAGCTAGTCGTTGAACTGAAGACACCAGTGCTAGCAATCGCGGGCAATCATGACAGTCCGGATCGGATTGAATTCGGCAGCAGCATGATGCGTGAGCAAGGACTTTATATCTCAGGTCGTTATAACGGTAAGAGTGATCCAGTAGTACTGCATGACGAATACGGGCCGGTGCATTTTCATCTGGTACCGTATGCCGATCCGGGCCGGGTGCGAAGCGCTCTGGATGACGAGGCGATTCGTACGCACGATGATGCGGCAAAAGCAATTACCAACCGTATTATTGAGAAGATGGATAAGGATGCTCGTCACGTATTCATCGGGCATGCCTTCGTCACCCCGTCAGGCGAGAAGGAAGACATCGAAAATGCCAGTGATGCAGAGCGTCCGCTATCCATTGGCGGTGCCGAGTATGTGCATGCACGTTATTTTCAGCCATTTCACTATACAGCGTTAGGACACTTACACCAGGCGCATCATGTCGGTGACGAGACGATTCGTTATGCCGGCTCTCCTCTTAAATATTCCATTTCAGAAGAGCGTCATCATAAGGGGTTCTATGTTGTTGAGATGGATGGGCAGGGGCAGGTTCGCATTGAGAAAAGGTCGCTTACGCCCCGCAGGGACATGCGGAGCGTGTGTACTATGATTGATGAGCTGGAAACCCATGAACGGAGCGAGGATTATGTGTTCGTTCAACTGCTTGATGAAAATCCGGTACTGTCCGCTATGGAAAGAGTCCGTTCGGTTTATCCGAACGCGATGCATGTTACACAAAACATGATGATAGCACAGGTCGAAGAAATTGGAGTTGAGCAGGTCGAACAGGCAGAAAAGGATGATCTGGCATTGTTCCGCTCTTTTTATAAAGAAGTTAAAGGAAGCGAGTTAACGGAAGAGAAAGAGAGAATTTTCCGCGAGGTGCTCGAAGAAGTATTCGCGAAGGAAGGGGAGCGCGTATGAAGCCGATTCGAGTGACGATGACAGCTTTTGGACCTTACAAGCAGCAAGAGATCATCGACTTTACAGAACTGGGCGAACACCGTTTGTTCGCTATTTCCGGTACGACTGGTGCGGGAAAGACTACCATTTTTGATGCGATTTGTTTTGCATTGTACGGAGAAGCGAGCGGGGAGGAGAGGAGCGATACGAAATTTTTGCGCAGCCATTTTGCCGAAGATGATGTGCATACTTCCGTAGACTTGATATTCGAGCTGCGTGGCCGCCGTTATCGCGTGTTCCGTCAGCTAGGCCACATAAAAGAGGGAAATAAAACGGCAACAGGCGCGCAGATTGAACTGTATGAGGTAACTGAAGATAAGGAAATTCCTTGTGTTGATCGGTTCGCGGTCAATGATGTAAATGTGAAAATCGAAAATCTGCTCGGGCTGACCAAGCAGCAGTTCAGCCAAATCGTCATGCTGCCACAGGGTGAATTCCGCAAGCTATTGACATCGGATACGGAGAACAAGGAAGAAATCCTGCGCCGTATCTTTAAGACCGAAGCGTATCAAGCGGTTGTGGATGCACTGAACCGGCGCCGCCGGGAAGCGGAAGAGCGGTGTCGTATCGGGGAAAAGGAGCAGGAAAAATACATAAGCCAGATTCTAGCTGTACTTCCAGAGCGCGCAGAGTCCTTGTTATTCGAAACGCTGCGCCAGCCGTATCGTAATCTTGATCAAATCGTAAAAGGGCTTGATGAAGAGTACGCCTATCATGATAGGCAAGCTGCCATACATAAAACAAGTCAGACGAAGGCCGAAGAAGCATATAGAACACATAATGAAGCGTATCACAGCGCTCGCTCCGTCAATGAAAGATTTGATGAACTGGAGCGAAAGCGGGAGCGCGTAAGAGAGCTGGAACAAAAGGCACCTGTAATGGAACATAAAGGGCAAACACTCGTGCTTGCCGAGCAGGCTGCACGTATAGAGGTGCATGAGGAGCACTGCATTGCGACCAGGAAAGAGGAAGAAACGAAGCGTTTGGAACTTATCCAAGCGCAGCAGGCCGAACAGGAAGCGAAAGAAGGATTGATGAAAGCTGAACAAATGTACCGAAGAGAAGAGGCGGAAGAAGAGGTACGACAGGCAGCCTTCCGTGAAACAGAGCATCTACGAGAGCTGTTGCCTCTGGTAGAAACGATTAACCGTAAAGAAGACGCACTTCAGATGCGTAGAAAGCAAATGGAGAAACTGCAGGACCGACTTGTGGAGGCAGAGAAGGCATGGCAGACGGACAAAGAGAAAAAGACGGCGCTTGATACAGAAATTAAACAGGCAGAAGAGAGGGTGAAGGAGCTAAAACCTAAGCAGGAACGCCTGGCAGATATGCGTATGCAGGTCTATGCTCTGCAAAATTATGTGAAAGCGGCCCAGGGCATGGAGGCATTAACCCAGGATGCAACCGAGAAAAAGACTGCATATGAAAAAATCCGTGCAGAATTTGAAGCGTTAGAGAGGCGCTGGATGGAAGGTCAAGCTGCTGTGTTGGCGCAGCATCTGCATGATGGTATGCCGTGTCCGGTCTGTGGAAGCGTGGAGCATCCGAGAAAAGCTATGGCGCAAGACGCCGGTCTGACCAAAGAATATATCCAACAAAGAAAATATGAGAAAGAAAAGCAGGAAAGTCTGTTCCGTGAAGCACAAGCGCGTCTGCTGGCGGAGAGAAGCACGCTCGCAAAGCTTGCGCATGAAATTGAACAGTATGGATTCTCGCCGGATACGGCGGTACAACAATACCCTTCATTTGTAGAAGAAGGACAGATGTTGAAAAAAGAAGTAGAAGAGCTCAAAAAAGCTGAACAGCTTCTGAGTACGAAGAAGGAAGAGCGTGAAGCGACGGAGAGGAAGCTGGAGCTTCAGGCAGAACAGAAAGCGCGACTCATAGATGAATCGAATGTAGTCCGCATGGAGTACGAGAAAGACAACGTATTGTATCAGGCCGATTTGCAGAAAGTACCGGAACCGCTACGGGTGTTAGAGCGTCTGCAAGCCTCGATAAAGGAAGCTTCACTCAGGAGGGAGCTGCTTGAGACAAAGTGGAAACAAGCGCAGGAGAGGCACCGCATGGCTTCGGAGAACGTAATCAAGGCAACGAGCGGCCTCCAGTATGCACAGCAGAAGGTGACAGAGGCAGTGGAGCGGACGGCACAAGCTGAGCAGCGTTTTATCCGAGCGCTCAGCGAAGCGGGATTCACGGATGAGGATGTATATCGGACAGCGAAATTGCCGGAGTCAGAGCGCCGCCGCATTAAAGAGGAACTTGAACGATTCGCTTCCGAACGGGCGGCAGCAAAAGCGCAGCTAATCGCTTTAGAGGAGGAACTTATCGGCAAGGAGCGTTCTAACTTGGCGGAGCTACTTGCCGAAGTAGAACGGCTCGATATGGAGTGTAAGCAGGCGCGTAAACAATATGAAGCTGCACTCGCGTGCCGCGAACGGGCACGCGAGTTGCAGAAACAAATCGAGGAAGCCGGGCAAAAGTTTAAGGAATTGGATCAGGATCGTGCGCGAATCGTTGATTTGTACAACATGATACGTGGCGAAAACCGACACAAAATCTCGTTTGAGCGCTATCTGCAAATCGAGTTTCTTGAGAAAATTATCTATATGGCTAATCAACGTTTGCATAAGCTGTCAAACGGTCAATTCCAGCTTCGCCGCAGTGACAGACTTGAGAAAAGGGGGCGTCAGAGCGGTCTTGGACTGGACGTATATGATGCCTATACAGGGTTGACAAGAGACGTGAAGACATTGTCCGGAGGAGAAAAATTCAATGCCTCTCTTTGTCTTGCACTCGGTATGGCTGATGTGATTCAAGCATATCAGGGTGGCATTTCAATTGAGACGATGTTTATCGACGAAGGATTCGGCTCATTGGATGATGAATCGCTGCAGAAAGCGATTGATACGCTTATCGAACTGCAAAGCTCTGGACGCATGATCGGGGTTATCTCTCATGTACAAGAATTGAAGAATGCAATGCCGGCTACACTGGATGTACGGAAGACGAAAGAAGGTTTTAGCCGGACGCGTTTCGTGCTGAAGGAGTAGAAAGAAGAAAGGAGGGGGTGCAATTGATGGAGCGATTGATAACGTGGATACAAGCCTATTTGAGTGATAAAGAGGCCCTTGAACAGGCACAGAGGATTGATGAGCTGCGTAAAGCGTTCCTTGCCCATTTCGGTGAACTCGAAGCGTTGCGCCGCAAAGAGATAACGCTGCTGCAATTCAAGAAAACGCTGGATCATAAAACGAAAAGCAAGCACCAAATCCATGGCAAAAAAACAAATATATGGGGATTTAGCGGGTTCTCCGGACAGATGTTCTTTAATCAAATTTATAATCAGGCGGCATATGTGGACATGACGGCAGAATTAACGGATGCATTTCTTGAGGCAGTCCAAATCTCTCCCGATCAGACGCATGATAGCTGGACACAGGATAAACTTGCTGGCTTTGCGGACGTCATTCGCCAGACACAAAAAGTGGCGCTGGAAAAAGGGTATCCATCGCAAAAGTGCGCGTCCATCAAATTCACGACCTTCTTTCTGAGCTTTTTCTGGGGATTACAGGATCTTGAGCATTACCCGATTTATTATAAAGCGGCTCGTGAAGCGTTGACGTACTTTGGATATGATCCGGACGGCAGAGACAAGCCGTTCGACAGTTCCGCCTATCTCCGCTTCACGCGTTGCCTGCGGACGCTCCGTGATGAGATGAGTAGATTAACCGACAAGGTATGGAGCGTGCCGGAGGTGCAGCATTTCTTGTTCTATGTTTCACGCCGCCTCGAAGACACGGAGATGATAGAAAGCGGGGACACAGGGAATCTGCGGGAGTCAAGAGCTGCACAGCGGCTTGTCCGTCTGCTTCGTGAGCATAACTTCATTGTTTCATACGCCGAAGAAGTGGAGAGCGTACCGGATGATGTGCCGGAAGAGTTCAGGAACAAAATTATCTGGCGCTTTGCGGGTACGGAAGGAGAGACAACGTGTGCGTACGTGTTCGTTTGGGATATGCCCTCCGAATACATTTGCACTGTTTACGAAGAAAATGAAGAAGGATTTTTGCGCAGGCTGCATAGCATTGAAGCGGAAGATGAGCGGACATTTCTGACAAAGCTTCATGTTTATCTGTCACGTAAAGGGGACGAACGGCGCCAGTATACGCTCGGTGACGCTGCGGTGGATACGTACCTTGAACGAGAAACACTCGAAGAATGGCTTGATATTCTTTATGAGCGAAAGCAGATGATTATATATGGTCCGCCGGGTACAGGAAAAACATATACCGCACAACGGTTGGCGAGAATTATGACCCAGAGCGAACGGCGAATCTGTTTGGTACAGTTCCATCCTTCTTATACGTATGAAGAATTCATTGAAGGCGTACGCCCGGAAGTTGCCGAAGATGAGAGCGGGGCCGCTCATATGAATGTGACCGTTAGACCGGGAATCTTTCTTGAGTTGTGTAATGAAGCGCTCAAGCAGGAGAATCGAGACTGCGCGTATGTACTCATTATCGATGAGATGAATCGTGCCAATACGGCCAAAGTATTTGGAGAGCTACTGTACGCGCTTGAATATCGTAATTCCGCTGTTCCGCTTCCGTATTCGAAGAGTAAAATGGTTGTTCCTGACAATATATATATCATTGGAACGATGAATACAACGGACCGTTCGTTAGCCCAGCTTGATTTCGCGTTACGCCGCCGTTTTCCGGCCATATATGTCTCGTCGAGTGAGTCGGAGCAGATTTTGCGCAAGTATTTAGAAGAGCACCATTCTGATATGGCATGGGTGGCCCGGCTCGTTCGTCGGGTTAATGACAGAATTGGTAACCCGGATTTTTTTCTTGGACACAGCTATTTTATGAATCGAAGCTTGACCCCTCAGAAATTGCGGCGCATCTGGAAGTATGAAGTCATTCCATATCTTGAAGAGTATTTTGCCTATGAACCTGAGCGAGTCCGAGAGTTCGACCTGGAGGCGCTGCTGGACGACGAGGGGGATACCAGTGACGATTGATAAAGCATTGTATCATCTTAAGGAATATGAAACAACGACTGGTGTTGTTCTGTCAGCTGAAAGTGTTGCACAACTGCGCAAGACATTCGGGGCCGTACTGACGCTTCGTCCAGGTCCCCGAGAGACATGGGACGTAACAGCTTCCTCCTATGTTGGACACATCGAACTCTCCGACGCTATTTTTCACATCAGGCCGAAGCTTAAGGTAGAAACGCTATGGAATTGGCTTACCTGGGCATATGATATTTCTTCCCTGCGTTTTCAGCCTCCAGTTATGTCGGTAGGTGAGCTTACGGGCAACTCCGAATGGCTTGTCCTGTTTTTTATCAAGGAATGCTTTGCCATATGGCGTAAAGGTTTGCGGGCGGAATATGAACAGCAGGAGCAGGCGATAGGTGAAGTGCGGGGCCAGCTGCGGGTGGCTCCGACGCTGCAGAAATGGATGAAGCAGGAGTACCGCTTCGTCTGTGCGTATGATGAACCAACATGGCAGGTAAAAGAAAATAAACTGCTTTATGCCGGAATACGGCATATGGTACGGAAGCGATATCGGAATGAAGAGATCGGGAGAGAGCTTGAAAAGCTGCTTCGTTTATTTGAGTCAGTAGAGAAGGGACAGATGGAGAGGGTGACATTGCCTGTCTCTGTTTCTGAGCAAGTAGCGGAGCTTGCGCGTGTTCGGATTACGCGCTTGAATCGACAGTATGCTCGGGCGCTTTCCTGGCTTACATTATATTGGAAGATGACACAACTTTCCACACACGAAGGGAACATATTTTGCGATAGCTTTATCCTCGATATGAATGAGTTGTTCGAGCGATATATTGCGCGTCGTCTGGAGGAAGGACTTCGCATGTACGGCATTGAAGTGCAAACTCAGCCTCGCTACTGGCTGGCTGAAGCCAACCGTCTACGTATTATACCTGATCTGATTCTGAAAAACCGTTCAGGACGGGAAATCGTATTGGATGCCAAATATAAAACCCGGACGGAAAGATCAGGAAACCCGGACGTATACCAGATGCTTGCCTATATGACCGCACGAAGCACTTCTTCAGGAATCCTGCTGTATGCGGCCGGACTAGAGCGGGTCGATAAGATCAGAAACACAGACAAAAAAATATATCAGTGGAGTCTTGGAATAGACGAGTGGACGGATCGAGAATCTCAGGATGAACGGTTCGAACGTATCGTTCAACATATTGTTTCCATGCTAGAAGAAAAATAGCTATCAAGGTATCGTCCCTTTAATTATCGAAATTAAATAAAGAAAGAGGTTTCCCTTATGTTGTCAGGGAAACCTCTTTTTCATATCATGCTCTGGCTACATTGTTTTTTGTCTCTTCGATAATCGTCTCTTCCATTTCTTCGAACGTATTCCTTACGGAAGCAACAGGCTCTTTCGTTGCCAGGCTTACGAGAATAACAGAAGCCAGGCTGGCAAAGAAACCGGGAATCATCTCATATACTTTATCTGTCAACCCGCTTTGTACCCAGAATATAACAGTAACCGCACCGACAAGCATACCGGCCAGCGCTCCCCATTTGGTCATTCGTTTCCAATATAGGCTTAAGAGAATGGCCGGACCGAAGGCAGAACCAAATCCTGCCCATGCGTAGCCCACAAGCCCAAGAATAGTCTCGCTTGCGTTAAACGCAAGTGTAATGGCGATGAGCGCAATGACCAGAACGGATGCACGGCCAATGAATACAAGCTCCTTATCCGTCGCATTGCGGCGGAAAAATGATTTGTAGAAATCTTCTGTCACCGCACTTGATGTAACAAGAAGCTGAGACGAAATCGTGCTCATAATGGCTGCAAGAATCGCTGCAAGCAAGAATCCTGTAATCAGCGGATGGAACAGGATGTTGGAGAATTGAATGAAAACCGTTTCCGGGTCAGTTAGTGTTGCTGCATTTTTCGAATAGTACGCAATGCCGACCAGTCCGGTAAACATAGCGCCTATAATCGAGACAGCCATCCAGCTAATACCGATACGGCGTGCCGGTTTCAAATCGTTGACCGATGTAATTGCCATGAAGCGCACGATAATGTGTGGTTGACCGAAGTAGCCGAGTCCCCAGGCCAGGAACGAAATAATACCGAGTACCGATGTTCCCTTAAATAAGTCTAGAAGTGAGGGGTCGATGCTGCGAATTTCGTTAAACGTCGCCTGAAAACCGCCTACATCGGTAAGCGCGACAATCGGAACGAGCACAAGGGCAATAAACATAATACAGCCCTGTACGAAATCTGTCCAACTTACCGCCAGAAAACCGCCAAACAGCGTGTATGCCACCACGACGCCGGCTGTTACGAATAACCCGATTCTGTAATCGAGGTGAAATGAACTCTCGAATAAACGTCCGCCTGATACCATGCCAGCCGTCGTATACAGCGTGAAGAATACGAGGATAACCATAGCAGAGGCGAAGCGAAGAACTTTGGTCTTGTCCTTGAAGCGATTCTCCAAAAAATCGGGAATGGTAATCGAATCATTGGCCACTTCCGTATACGTACGCAGTCGTGGTGCAACAACCAGGTAATTAGCGTAGGCGCCGATAAGTAGGCCAATCGCAATCCATGCGCTGGACAAACCAGTGGCATACATAGCGCCAGGAAGGCCCATGAGCATCCAACCGCTCATATCAGAAGCTCCGGCGGAAAGTGCGGTGACGCCCGGACCCAGGCCGCGCCCGCCCAGCATATAGTCGGATAAATCCGTGGTACGTCGGTATGCCCAATATCCGATTAGGAGCATAAGAATCATGTAAGCTACAATTGAAATAAGTATTTGTACTTGCAAATAAGTGTCTCTCCTTCTTTCGATTATCGTTTGAATGTGTGCTGAATCTTCGTTCCTATCCGCAGTGTTGCTTACGGGTTACTACACTACCAGACGATACTTTTCGTTTCAAGGCGCTCAAACTTGAATTTTCAGGCAATATTCTCTTGGCAGGTATTGATACTATAAAGATGAAAACGCTTACTAAAAAAAGAAAAAGTAAATCTTATATGAATTTTCTTTCTGGGATAAAGATGCAAGTATTCAATAATAAGGTAATATAACAAAAGCCGTAGTCAGAAATATGACTGCGGCTTTGCTTAATCAGACAGGTAATGAAGTTTTTTGTTCTTTTCTCATATAAAAGCGATACAAAATAAACGCAATGGCGGATACGATGAGACCCGAGATATATGGCAGGCCGATTTGCATCGAATATAATGCTCCACCAATCGGAGGACCCGCAATGCGCCCAAGTGAGTCGAACGATGACAGAAGCCCGGTGGCGCTGCCTTGCCCAACTTCTGTTCGCTTTGTAATAAGCGCCGACACGCTTGGACGAATTACCCCGTTGCCAAGGCCGAAAATCGTCAGGAAAATCGCCGCAGTCACAAAGCTGTTCGTCAAAAGAATGAGGCCAAATCCGATAGCGGACACGACAAGCCCCATCTGAATGACTGCGCCTTCCCCGAATTTTTTTGTCAATCTGCCTACCAGTCCGCCCTGTACGATCGCACCTGCCAGTCCCATAATCATGAAAATATAGCCAAGATTCGTCGTACCGATGCCTGCGCGGGCAAATGCGAAATAGGCAAACGTTGCTTCAAGCCCTGCCAGAGAAAAAGAAACGAAGAATTGTAGAATATACAGTACGGATGTTGGACCGTTAAACGCTTTCCAGCGGGACTCTTTTGTGCCTGACGTGCGAACGGTACGCTTTTCCGGCGGAAGAGATTCTTTTAAGAAGAACAGAACGAATAGAAACGTAATAGCCGAAACGGTTCCGGCGATGAAGAACGGCGTACTTAAGCTTGTTTTGGAAAAGATGCCCCCGATGGCTGGACCGAAGATAAAGCCAAGCCCTACCGCCGCTCCGATAATGCCCATACCTTTGCCTCTGTTTTCAGGCGTGGTAACATCAGCTACATATGCCATCGTAGTTGGCATATTGGCTGATGATAGAAAGCCGGCAAGAATCCGTGCCGCAAATAGCATCCATAACTGTGTGGAAACAGCGAACAGAAAGAAGGACAACGAAAGCCCGGCGATACCGATAAGCATGACCGGCTTGCGTCCGATTCGATCGGATATTCCACCCCACATTGGAGCGAATATAAATTGCATAAGTGAATAAACGGCCATCAGCCACCCGAGCTGTGCCGGAGTCGCGCCGAGTTGTTCTGCAAAGAACGGCAGCACCGGAATGATAATGCCGAAGCCCACCATAACAAGAAACATCACGGCAAATAAAATAGGAAGCGCTCTCTTAGTATTCATTTTTTACACCTCATTGCAATGACTCCATACATTTCCTTGTTATTACTAATCTGAGTGTGATTATACGACTTAAAGGTCTATATAGTCAAGTGTGACTAATATAAGTATCATATCATCTGTTTTATTGCAGCATTCTATATCGATGTGCTAGCGAATCGAAAACCTTGCAAAACCAGCAGGAAGTAAGGGGCGGTATAGAGAAGGTTGAAAGGGATAAGCCCGAATCTGGCTTACGAAATCTAATGGTGGGGTGATACGAATGGAAAAATATCAACTGTTTATTAACGGGGAATGGCAAGACGCAGTATCCGGCGACTTCTATGATGTTATCAATCCAGCCACAAGCGAAACGGTAAGCATTGCGCCGTATGGAGATGAACGCGATGCGAAAAAAGCGATTGATGCAAGTCACGCCGCTTTTCGTCAGTGGGCAGAACTGCCGGCTTCCGAACGCGCTTCCATCATGATGCGGATGTATGAGTTGATGCTAGAGCAAAAAGAAGAGTTAGCCCGCATGATTTCACTTGAGATGGGTAAGCCGATTCGGGAATCGCGCGGTGAAGTAAAAATTGCAGCTGATTATGTATTGTGGAATGCGGAAGAGGCGAAGCGCGTCTATGGTAAGACGATCCCCGGGAGCGCCAAGAATAAACGACTGCAAGCGATTCGTCAGCCAGTCGGTCCGGTTGGAGCCATTACACCATGGAATTTCCCATTGTCTATGGTTACGAGAAAAATCGCGCCGGCCCTTGCCGCTGGCTGCACGATCGTATTCAAACCGGCTAGTCAAACGCCAGGCAGTGCGGTGCAATTTTTCAAAATCGCCGAGGCAGCAGGCGTTCCAAAAGGTGTTGTTAACCTTGTTATCGGTAGTTCCAGCAAAATAGGCAACACGCTTTTGACCGATAAACGCATTCGTAAAATTACGTTTACAGGATCAACGGAAATCGGAAAACAATTAATGAAACAAGCAGCGGATCAAGTGAAGAGGGTGTCCATGGAACTGGGCGGTCATGCGCCTCTCATCGTATTTGAGGACGCGGACTTGGAGAAAGCGGTGGAGGGAGCCATTGCCAGCAAATTCCGTAATAGTGGTCAAACATGCATTTGCGCCAACAGGGTGTATGTTCATGAGTCGATTCAGGAAGAGTTTACCCGGTTGTTTACACAGAAGGTAGAAGCGATGAAAATAGGCAACGGTTTAGAAGAGGATGTAGAGCTTGGTCCGGTCATTGACCAAGCTGCGGTTGATAAAGTAAAGAGCCATGTAGAAGATGCAGTCAAGAAAGGTGCGCTCGTTGCTACGGGTGGACGGGAATATACGCCGGACGGTGGGGAGAAAGGTTTCTTCTATGCACCGACTATTCTGACCGGTGTTAATGAGGAGATGCTCATTTCATATGAAGAAACATTCGGGCCTGTAGCACCGGTATTTACGTTCCGTACTGATGAGGAAGTGATTGAAAAGGCGAACAATACGATTTATGGGCTGGCAGCCTACTTCTTTACAAAAGATTTATCCCGCGCTACCCGTGTCGCCGAAGCGCTTGAATATGGGATTGTCGGAGTAAATGACGCCGTTCCGACTACTGTACAGGGACCGTTTGGCGGCATGAAGGAAAGTGGAATGGGACGCGAAGGCGGACCGGACGGGTTAGACGATTTTCTGGAGACCAAGTTTATTTCGACTGTTATTTAATAAAGCAAGTAGGAGGCGCTTCCGAAAACGGAGGCGTTTTTTTATGGTTAAGAAAGGAACAAAGCAGCTTTTCGATGGCTGCTTTGTTCATTGAAAAAATCGGATTATTAGGAGTTTCTTTTCTTCTTGTCTCTTCGGTTAAGAACGACTCCGACAATAATCCCTATAAGGATAATCAACCAAATGGCTGCGGCTGTACCGAAAGCCAAATAAATCATTCCCATATCATATCACCTTGCTGTATACGTGATCGACTCGTCTCTTTTATTTTACCACAGAAGATGAATCCTATCATACATAGAAACACATTTTGTCGTATTACAATGAATAGATTTAAAAGTAGAAAAAAGTGGTAAGTGGAAATAGCTACATAGTTTATGCATTTAGAAAGGAGTGTACTCATGTATCACATTCGTAAACGAATAACTGTCGTGTCTTTGTGTTTGTTGCTTATGTTTTTGCTAACCTCATGCGGGAGCGGTTCAACATCCGCTCCAGCCCAGGATAACCCGGAGGGAAGTGGTGAAGTAAAGCTGAATATGTGGGCACATCAGGGACAGGAAAAAGAGGTCGCGTTCTATAAAAAGCGTATCCAGGAATTCAATGAAGCATATAAAGGAAAAATTAACGTCAATTTGCAAATTATCCCGAGCGGTGCTGGTCATGCGTACGAAGATAAAATCAATGCCGCTGTTACAAGCGGAGGATTGCCGGACATTCTTGATATGGATGGACCGTTTGTTGCCAACTATGCAGCGACCCGCATTCTTGCTCCGCTTGATGAATATATTGATGAAACGGATAAAAAAGATTTTGCATACTCTATCATTCAGCAGGGTACATATGAAGGAAAATTGTATGCGCTCGGAGCCATGGAGTCTTCACTTGTTCTCTTTTATAATAAAAAATTGCTGAAAGAAGCGGGAATTACGCCACCGGACAGTCTCGATAAAGCCTGGACCTGGCAGCAATTCGCCGATAACGCGAAAAAGCTATCCAAAGAGGGGCGCTATGGCGTCACGCTTAATATGAATCTTGGAGTTGGAGAGTGGATGACATTTCTCGGGTCTGTATTTGTCTGGTCGAACGAGGGGGAGTTACTCGCGCCAGATAAGAAAAAGGCAGAGGGATATGTGAATGCTCCAGCTTCCGTGGAAGCGCTTCAATTTATTCATAAGCTGTTTGCGGATAAATCAGCCAATATCTCGGATACTCCAACTGATTTTGAAGAAGGACGCGCCGCAATGTCGATTCAGGGGCCATGGATTATACAGGGATTCGATAAATACAAAGACCTGGATTGGGGCATGACATATCTGCCATACAGCAAACAAAAAGTATCGGCATCCGGCTCCTGGGCGTTTGGTATCTCAGCGCAAACCAAACACCCGAAGGAAGCGGCAGAAGTCGTTAAATGGATGACCAATAAGGAGTCGGCAGTCGAAATTTCCAAGCAGACCGGCATGCCACCAGCGCGCGAATCCGCATTTAAAGAACTACCGCAGTATAACGAGCTGCCGCTAAAAGTCATCAAAGATCAGGTGCTTAATACGGCGCATGCCCGTCCGGCTACGCCTGCATATCCTGTTTTGAGCGCGAAATTCGCAGAAGCATATCAAGCGGCCGCCATGGGGCAAAACGTGAAGGAAGCATTGGATAAAACGGCGCAGGAAACCGACCGGGAATTGCAACGTTTTAGCCGGTAATGGTAGAGAGTGTACGCGCTGCGTACACTCTTTTTCTTCCATATACGGATTGGGAAAGGAGGCTTTCTATAGTGAAACAAAAAAAGAAAAGGACAGGTCGCAGCCGATTTATGCGGTCATTGCCCGGTTATGTGTTCAGTGCGCCAGCACTTATTCTTTTGTTTGTTTTTTTGCTTCTACCTGCTTTGATGGCTCTTTATTATAGCTTTACGAATTATTATTTGCTTTTACCTGATCAGACGAAATTTATTGGCACAGAAAATTATGTGCGGCTACTCGAAGATAAACTATTTCTTCGTTCGCTCGGAAATACGTTTTTGTTTGTAGGACTGGTCGTACCATTGCAAGCTATCACTGCCCTTATGCTTGCTTTGCTGGTCAATCAGAAGCTCAGAGGAATTCGTTGGTTCCGGGCTGCATTTATCGCACCTGTTATGACATCGATGGTCGTCGTCTCCATTCTATGGACATTTATCTACAATCCAACGAATGGACTGGCGAATGCCGTACTCGACATTGTCGGACTCGGCCCATTTGAATACCTCACCAGTCCGACGCAAGCGATGCCTTCGATCGTATTGATGTCAGTCTGGCAGGGAGCGGGGTATCAGATGATGATTTTTCTCGCCGGACTTCAGGATATTCCGGAACATTTGTATGAGGCCGCCTCTATCGATGGGGCAAGCACATGGCAAAAATTTCTCCATATTACGCTGCCGGGGTTGCGCAATGTTATCGTCTTCGTTGCATTGATTACGTTAATCGCCGCCACCAAGTTGTTTATCCAGCCGTTTGTCATGACACAGGGAGGACCGCTGGATGCAACAAAAACGCTTGTCTATATGGTTTATGAAGAAGGGTTCAAGTTTCGTGATGTCGGTTATTCTTCAGCGATTGCTATCGTATTTTTTGTGATTGTGCTTGTTATCTCCATCGTTCAGCGCAAGCTGGTAAAAGAAACGCAAGAATCATAAGAAGGTGAAAATATGCATCGGTATTCTCGTATGCAAACGATTTTGCTTTACATCGTATTACTGCTGCTAGCCACAGCTTTTCTGTTTCCACTGCTCTGGATGATCGTTTCCAGCTTTAAGAATGAAGCACAAATTTTTGCTGATTTGCGTTCTTTTAAAGCTTTTGTTCCTACTTCCTTCTCACTGGAGAATTACCATCAAGTGTTTGCCCGCATTCCTTTTCTGCATTATGTGTGGACGAGTGTACTGTATGTTACACTCATTATGCTGTTTGGGCTTTTGGTCAATGCGCTTGCAGCCTATGCATTCGCTCGGATGAAGTTCAAAGGGCGGGACGTACTGTTTGCGATAGTAGTAGCGCTTATTATCGTACCGTTCGAAAGCATTCTGCTGCCGCTCTACATTGTTGTGGACGAATTCGGCTGGCTGAACTCCTATACGGGGTTGATTGTGCCGTTTATTGCAAATGCTTTTAATATTTTTATGTTTCGCCAGTTTTTTCTTAATCTGCCGCGTGAACTGGAAGAGTCGGCCCGCATTGATGGCGCATCAACGCTGCGCATCTTCTTTCAAATCGTTGTGCCTGTTTCGAAGCCGGTATTTACAACGGTCGGCATCCTTACTTTTATTACCCATTGGGGAGATTTCATGTGGCCGCTCATTATGACGACAGATGACCGTGTACGTCCCCTGCAGGTAGGAATGCAATTTTTCTTTCATCAACCGCCTGTACAATACGGTCAAGTCATGGCAGCACTAACGATGGCGACGTTGCCGCTTCTCATCGTATTTATCTTTTTCCAGCGTTATATTATTCAGGGAATTGCACAGAGCGGGATGAAAAATTAAACAATGTACTAAAACTACAAAATCACACTTGTTGATTATTCGTATATTGGAATTTATAAGATGCACGCCGTACACGTCCTGCTTTTCTATCCATCTATGGATACCAAGGGTGTTGATTGTTCGGAGAGGAAAAGACTACTACAACGGAACACAAACAAGGCTCTTCGTCTCCCTCTTCGGGTCTACCCAGATGTTTTGCGGTAGGGTCCCGCCTGGCTAGGGCAAAAAGCGGCCCTCTACGCTTCTGTGCGGGAGACGAACCGACGCCCGTTTGGGGCACGGTGTGGTGGCTATCTTTTCTGGATAGTATTGGATAATCAACACCATTGCTACAAAATGAGTCGTCACCCTACCAATATTGGACGATTATGTGTAATATATAGGTAACTTTGGTAAATTGGCACTCTTCCATGTTTAGTGAAAAAAGAGGAGGGAGGTTGGTAAGTATAGCCGACCTCCTTATTGTATGCTGCAGGATTAGGAAGAGCAGTGTTAAGTTATCAAGTATACTATCTTATAGAGGTGATAGAAGTGAATATAAGGATAGTCAAGGATTATCGGATAATTAGCGAAATGGCTGCACGGCATGTATACGATCGCATCCGACAGAAGGGGAAGGTTACGCTTGGCCTTGCCACAGGTGATACACCACTTGGCTTGTATCGCGAACTCCTACGGTTGCATCAAGAACACCCGCTAAACGTCTCCAGGCTCACAACATTTAATCTGGACGAGTATGTGGGAGAGGCGGCTGATTCACCTTATAGCTACCGTTATTATATGAATCAGCAATTGTTTCTCCCACTGGGTATACCGCTTGCTCAGACACATGTTCCGAATGGTATGGCGGCTGATACGAATGCCGAGTGCGAACGGTACGAAGCACGAATGAAAGAAGTGGGCGGGATTGATTTGCAGGTGCTTGGTGTAGGACGAAATGGTCACATCGGGTTTAATGAGCCGGGAACATCGTTTGATAGCCGTACCCATAAAGTAGAGCTGTCCTCTTCGACGCGCGAGGCGAACGCCAAGCATTTCGGTTCCTTGGAGAACGTGCCGCATCATGCCATAACAATGGGAATTACAAGCATTCTTCGTGCCAAGGAAATTCTTCTGCTAGCGAGCGGAAAAGGAAAAGCCCAGGCGATGGTTCATTTACTAGAGGGAGAAGTTACGAATGAGTGGCCGGTTACAGTGCTCAAGCAACATGCGAATGTAACAGTATTGATGGACACGGAAGCAGCCTCCCTATTGTCGGATAAAGTACTTGAAAACATAAAAGTAACACATCGATAACAACCGCCGGGGGAACCGGCGGTTGTTGATGTTTATCTGGCTATATTTCTCGTAAACCATGTGAGTTTTTCGTTGAAGCGTCGGGGATTTTCCCAAAATGGGGGGTGGCTGGTACAAGTGTACAAGGATACATGATTGTGCATAATGATTCGTTGATTATATAGAGTCTGTTGGAACAACACCAGTCGGTCTTCGATTCCGTGCGTAAGCAGAAACGGCTTTGTGATGCGAGAAAGAACAGCTTCTTTTGCATGCTGTGGTGTAAGATATCCGCGACGAACATATGAAGGAACAATGGTGTTATATCCTAGAATAAAATAGTAGTCTTGAACAGTCGATGGGAGAAAAAAGAGATTCTGGACGAATTCCTGCAAGGTGCGGCTGCTCGTCTCTGCATCGTCTGGGACAAGTCCGGGGAAAAGCCGTGTCGCTGTAGATGACATAAAGCGCTTTTCGTTCTCTGTTCCAATAGAAGTGCTCGCCAATACAAGATGAATGCCTGAAATATCGCCCTCCCCTCCCCTCCCCGTAGTATTGAAGATAATCGCATACTAACGCGCCTCCACGTGACCACCCAACAAGAATCGGATGACGTAGCTTCAATGTTTTGATGACTGCTTGAATATCATCGGCGTAATTCTTTGGACTATCGTATTCCTCTATCGGCTTTTCCGACCATCCGTGACCGCGAATATCCATAGCCACTAACCGGAATTCTTTGGCCATATGGGATTGAAGTTGCTTTTTCCAGCATAGGAGACTTTGTGAGAAACCGTGAATGAATACGATCGGTTTTCCGTATCGGTTTCCGGTATCTTCCACATACAAGGCGGTGCCTGAGCCGCCTGTAATATAACATCCAGCCATAACGATACCTCACCGAATGAATGCATCTCATATATATGCGTGCAATGATGCTTATAACAAGCAACAACCTCTTTTTTGTTTAATCTTAAAAAATAGTAATTTGAGTAGGTTATAGCTTAATCATAGTAAGACAAGCGGCCATATTATATTATAATCACACACCTGTTGATTATCCATAGATTGGAAGGAATACGATGCACGCGTCGGCGTGTTCCCTCGTCTTTTTCTCGCAAGGAAGAGATACGGCCGCTTTGTGGCGCCAAGGCCGGACCGGCAAAACATCTGGGCCTCTCCCTCTTCGTGTCTACCCGGATGTTTTGCGGTCCCGCCTGGCTGGGGCAAAAAGCGGCCTTTTACGCTTCCGGGTGGGAGACAAACCGACGCCCGTTTGAGGCACGGTGTGGTGGCTATCCACTCTAGATGGTACTAGATAATCAACACCCTTGTTATAATCATCACTATTTAAAGGAGGATGTAAATGGCTAGCTTTCGTGAAGCTATAAAGCTAAAAGATAAAATTTATCTTAAAATGCTCAACCGCCCTGAAGTTACGGGGATCGGAGTAGGGTACGCAAACCCTAAAATACCGTCTAAAGGCGCAGCACTTATTGTGTATACACATAAAAATTTATCGACTACTAAGAAGTCTTTTTTAAAGGCTATGACATCCACAATTATAAA